>LFEY01000006.1 GCA_001510275.1 Thaumarchaeota archaeon casp-thauma3 | reverse complement strand
CACCTACAGCTATAATTGCAATTGTAAATGCAATTGCTGCTTTGTCTATACCTGCCATAATTGATCTCAAATTCTATGTATGGTAAATAAATCTAATCGTCATTATCACGTTCATAATTTCAATTTTTTATATATTTGGAATTCTATTATCTATTTTTTTACTTATTTGATGTTAGCTTTATTTTTAAAATCTCGATTTTTTGGTATTTTTCAAATATTTACAAAAATTTCAAAAATCAATTGAAAATTTTATATGATCGCTTTAATCAAACATTAGCTGTTGTCAATGATGTTAAACAATTCCTTCTTTTATGAATTTGACACGTGATATAATCATAAACGCAAATGAGATGTCACCAAATAACTAACCGTTTTTGGTCTTAATCTCTTTTGCTTTGATATTTTTTCTGGCTAAATTTTTATCAATATCTATAATTTCAAATTCTGTTTTTAGTTTTCTCTGTTCTATTAATTGTCTAATGAATTGTATTCGTTTTTCTATTAACTCATCTTTAATTTTTGAATTGGATGTAATTTGATCATACATTATTTTTTCATCAAATTTTATTTTGATAGTATATTCATTTTTTTTTATAATAAAGACTCCGATTCCCCCAAACAAACCAACATGTAGTGCAATATACTTTGATTGTAAATTTGTTATTTTGTCTTTGTATATTTCTACATGATCTCTATTTTGTATAATTTTTGAATCCATAGTTTCAATGACCACTGAAATTTTCTTTGCATTTCCATCTGAATAAAAAACAGGGTGCAATTGTCAATCAAAAAGGGGTCTTTTGTCTATATATTTTGAATATGTTCCTTATGATCATAGATTGAAAGGTGTACTTATGCTTGAGTCACACGCATTCTTTTCAAAGATGGTAGATGAATTAGTAGAATTCTCTGAATATGATCCAGAATTAGCAGATGGAATAAGGTGGCTTGATGAACAAGCACAGAAAAAAGGTATTACATTTTATGATATGGTTTTTGAAGTGTTATACAAACATGATGTAAACTCTAATGCAAAAGATTGGCTTCGTACAAGAAATTAAAAATTATTTTCTCAAGTCTAGCGTTTTATATTCACACCCTTCTGGACCACAATACTTTCCAACATAGACTGCTTTTGGTCTGTATAATGCTGGTTTAGGTGCAGCTTCTGCAAACTTTTCTTCAATGATGTGAGCCGCCCATCCTACAACTCTTGAAATTGCAAAGATTGGGGTATTGAGGTCTACTGGAATTTTTAACATGTAATAGATTGAAGCACTGTACAAATCTACATTTGGATAAATGTCTATACCTTTTTGCAATTTCATCTCAGAAATGGTTGTGGTTTCAACTTTTTCTGTAATGCCATACCATGGTTCTTTTGTTTTTTCTGCTAGTTTTCTTGATAATTCTTTTAGAACTTGTGCTCGTGGGTCATATGTTTTGTATACTGCATGGCCCATTCCCATAATTCTGTATCCTTTACTAATTTTTTCTTTAATCCATGGTTCAACTTTTTCTATTTTCCCAATCTCTGATAACATTTTCATAACTTCTGTATTTGCACCTCCATGTAATTCCCCACTTAATGCCCCAATTGCAGCACTTGACGCTGAATACATATGTGCTCTTGTTGATGCAACTTGTCTTGCTGTAAATGTTGATGCATTGAAAGTATGTTCTGCATGAAGAATTAAACACACATCAAAGATTTTCTCTACTTCAGGATCTGGTCTTTCTCCAAACATCATGTATAGAAAATTTGCTGCATGACTTAGAGAAGGGTCAGGCTCAATAATTTTTAATCCGTTTCTAATCCTATGCCAACTTGCAATGATAGTGGGAACTTTGGCAATTAGGTTAATTGCTCTATCGTAACTAGATTCTTTATCTGCAAATTCCTCATCAAAATATCCTGCAAGCGCAGCAACAAATGCCTGAAGCATATCCATAGGGTCTGCATCTTTTCTCCAATTTCCCATGTTCTTTTGCATTTGCTTTGGAACGTACCTTGCATCAATCAATTTTGCTTTGAATTCATCTAATTGCTGTTTGTTTGGTAGCCTATCATAAAGCAGCAAATATGCTGTTTCCTCAAAGGTTGAATTTTTTGTAAGATCCAAAATGTCGAATCCGCGATAAATGAGCTTGCCTTTTTTCCCATCAATATTTGAGATTCTAGTATCTGCAATCTCAATTCCTCGTAAACCAATATTTTTAGTCTCCATACTGAGCATACTGAAAATCTTCTATTATATTTTCGCCAAAATCATGTCTCTGAAGTTTAGTAATTAGTCTAATATGCCAACTTTTGCTCATAAATGAAAATTTTTAATCAAAAATTAAATGACTCCCAAGGAACGTAAAGATTTGCAAAAATTAGATGATATGGTGCTTAATGCATCACAAGGAGAATTGAAAAAAATCCAAGAAATTGACCAACAAACCCAGATGGATGGATTATCATTTTACGATGTGTATCTTGATTCTAGTTCCTTGATTAATCAAAGTATCAAAAAGCCTTTTAGAAATTCTTGATTCTGCATTTAAATAGGGATATAATTTTTCAATCGTAATGGTAGTATCTAAAACCAAGAAATCTACAAGTAAAAAAACTACTGTAAAAAAGACTGTAACTAAAAAAACTAATGCCAAAAAAACTGTCACGAAACAACGAACAAAAGTTATTTGTATTTCTCATAAGGAAGATGCAGATGGAATTAGCTCTGCTGCATTAATTCGACAAGCATTTGGAGGAGATGCACTTTTAGTTGACTATCCTGGTCAAATGGATGCATTACGATATGTAGTTTCAGATGAAAAACTAAAGTCTTTGTACATTTGTGATTTGGGACTAAGCAAAAAGACACAAGATGAATTTGTAGACATTATGACTACTCTAAGAAAAAATAAAGTTAACGTCACTTACATTGATCATCACGATATTGATCCTACCGTTGTAAAATCACTAAAGAAAATCAAAGTCAAAGTTATTCATGATACAAATGAATGCACTACAGTTCAGGTTTATGCCGCATTCAAATCTAAACTAGATGATCATGCTTCATTTGTTGCAACATGTGCGGCAATTACTGACTATATGGAAGATAGACCTCTTGGCTCTAAATTACTCCAAATTTACGATAGACAATTTGCACTAATTAGTGCTACAGTACTTACATACAATATTGTTGGACATCAAAAAGAACCTGACTATTTGTTGTATTTAGTAGAAGAATTAGCTGATTCTAAATTCCCACACGATATTCCAAATTCTTTTGAGTTTGCTCAAATTCAAGTTGAAAAACTCTCTCAAATGATTGCTAAAGTAAAGAAAGGAATGAAAACCATGAAAAACCTCGGCCATATGGAAATTCTAGATGCTGGTGCAAGTGGTGCTGTTAATTTTGTGATGGGACTATCTGGAAAAGATGTTGGTGTTGCATACAAAGAAAGAGTTGATCATGGGATATATGCTGTCTCAGTTAGAGGCTCTAAGAATTGTAAGGTTCACTTGGGTAGGATTGTTAATATTTTAGCAACTGATCTTGGTGGTTCTGGTGGTGGTCACGATAAGGCATGTGGTGCAGTAATTCCAAAAGCAAAAATAAAAAAATTTATCACAGAATTAAATAAAAAAATAAACTAACTACTGTAAGAATCTAGGAATTTTTTTTGCTATATGTGAAATTGATATTCTTCCTGGACCTGCTACTATGATTAACAAGACTCCAGCAAGGATCACAAGATCTAATGCATAACCACCTTGTCCAGTTAGATTTGCTGCTCCTTTTACATGGAATATTGCTCCCAGCATGATGATAGCTAAAATTGATGAAGAGATTCTTGACAAAACACCAATGATTAAAAGAATGCCACCAATTGTTTCTGCTAAAGCTATTGGAATCTGCAGCTCAACTGGTAATCCAATATTTACTAAAAAACCTGCAACACCAGGATCGAATTTTCCTAAACCTTGAACAATAAAAATTACACCTATAGCTGCCCTTATTCCAAAGTGAGTAATATCGTGTAATACATTTCCCTTTAGAATTGCATCTGCGTTCATAATTCTATACGCTTTTGGAACTTATTAAAAGGATTTCCCCAAATTAAAAATAAAATTGGAACAATTTTTTAATATTTTATAGACAAAAATTATTCAAAATTGAATCTAAAATTACTTGCACCAATTATTGTAATTGTGGCTGCACTTGCAGTATTGCTAATTTCATTTGATGGTGAATCTATCCCTGAAACTATTACTAGACTGGAGTCTGATAATTTTGAATCCTCCGAACTTGGCATCATGGAGACAAATGGTGTTAAACACATTATCCCACTTGATAAGATAAAAGGTGGTGGTCCTCCAAAGGATGGAATTCCATCAATTGATGATCCTGTGTTTGCAGATATTCAAGGTTCTCACTTTATGTCTAATTCTGATATTGTTATTGGATTGGAGATTAACGGGGATATCAAAGCATATCCTCTCTTTATTTTGGTTTGGCATGAAATAGTAAATGACAAAGTTGGTGGAACTCCCGTATCTGTCACTTATTGCCCACTATGTTATACTAATCAGGTCTTTGAGAGGGTTATTGATGGACAAGAAGTAGAATTTGGAACTTCTGGAAAATTATACAACAGTAACTTGTTGATGTATGATAGATTTACTGAATCGTATTGGAGTCAGGCACTTGGAATGGCAGTTACAGGTGAATTAACTGGATATCAATTGAATTTAATTCCATTTGATGTCATTACTTGGGGTGATTGGAAAACACTTCATCCTGATACTTTGGTATTAACTACTGATACTGGTTACATCCGATCGTATGCAACTGATCCTTATGGAAGCTATTACACAGAACCACGAATAATATTTCCAGTAGAACATCTAGATGATAGAATGCATCCAAAGGAAATAATTCTTGGATTTAATCAAGATGATATCTACAAAGCTTACAAACAAAATGACATTGAATCAAATGTTATAGTCAATGATTTCATTGGTGATGTTCCTGTAGTGTTAGTATCATTGTTTTCTGAAAACTCTCGTGCCTTTGAGAGAACTATTGATGGAACAATCTTAGACTTTGTATATGTTGATGATGCAATTTTTGATACACAAACTAATTCTAAATGGAATTATTCTGGATTATCTATATCTGGTGAGTATGAAGGAAAACAATTACTGCGAATGCCAATTGAGCCTGGATTTTGGTTTGAATGGGTTGCATTTCATCCAGAAACTCTAATTTATGGTGATGGATAAATGAGGCCAATTAGAAAAGCAACAATTGTTGGAATAATTACTATAGTCATTTATCTTTCAGTTGTTGTAATTACAACTCCTGCATTAGAACCATTAGCAGCGATTATCGCTGCATTTCAACTAAACTCTATAGTAATAATTGGAATGGGGGTTGGAATTGGGTTGCAAGTTTTCTTGTCTGAGAAAAGTAAATCATTAGGATGTAAACTAAATGTCAAGAAAAAAGCATTTGGTGGAAATTCAGGTAGTGTTGCTACTACATCATTTTTCTCATTTTTCTCACTAGTGCCACTTGGTTGTTGTGGTTGGTGGCTCTATGCATTGTCTTTACTTCCAAGTGTTGTTGGAACTGGAGTCTCTGCTGTATTAATCGAGTATAGTCAAGTTTTAGCTTATGTGGGATTGGCGATAATTTTTGGATTTGCAGGACTAACTGCTTACAAACTAAAGCAAGAGATGAAATTACAAAAAATTACTTAATCTAATTTGATTTATTCTTGTCTTTTCTTTTTCTAATAATTTTCTGTATCTGTCTATATCCTAATACTGGAAGAATACAGTAAATACATCCTATTTTTGATATTGAGCAACAACAAAGACACTGACATTTTCCTTTTTCATGATTACATTCTTGACAATTCATAGTTTTTGCTCCTTGGTTTTGATCTTAATCTAGTTTTACAACATGGACATGAATTCTCTTCAGTAAAAAAAAACAATGCACACAGTGAACACCACTTTTGACCAATTTTGTAACGTAAATTATTTGTAAACGAGTCTGCTTTTAGTCGCTCACATAATCCACGACACATCTGAACCATGAAAACAATTATCAAATAATCTATTTAAGAAAATTTCCAAATCTTATTCTGAAACTTCAATTATTGCATCAATTTCAGTCATTGAATCTAATGGTAAGCTAACTACTCCTACTGCAATTCTGGAATGTTTTCCTTTTTCACCAAATATCTCAAAAAACAAATCCGATGCTGCATTAATCACTTTGGGTTGTTGTGAGAATTCTGAAACAGAATTTACAAATCCTGATAATCTTATAATTTTTGTAACTTTATCTAAATCTCCTATCTCTCTTTTTATTTGTGCTAGTATGTTAATTGCACACATTCTTGCAGATTTTTGAGCAGTCTCCAAATTATTATCTGAAACCTTTCCAGTAAAGATTACTTTACCATTCTCCATTGGAATTTGTCCTGAAATGTAAAGCAGGTTTCCTGTCCTTACTGCAGGAACATATGATCCTGCAGGTGTTGGGGGATTTGATAATTTTATTCCTAATGATTCAAGTTTTTCTTCAATCAAGATTATTGTGTCTGTTTTATCTGATTTTAGTTTTTACTTATCTTGATGTGCACTTTTTCGCCCTTGTTTGAATTATTTTGATAAACTGTTCTGGTTTTGTAGCCTTGTTTTTGTAGACATCCATCCAAAATAGATACCCAAGGCAGCGAATGTCCGCTGTTTAGTTTTGATTCAATTGTAATGTTTTGGGTGTTTGCCTCAAAATTTACGTGCCCTGAGCATGTAATTTGCATTATTGCATCTATTATCTCAATTATCTCATCAAGTGATTTTGATTTTAAAGAAATTCCATTTTTTTCTAATAATTTGAACATGTCAAATTCCTGTTTTTTTGATATCATTGCAGAATTTAGAATGTATCTCAAACCAGTCTCATTAACTGTTTTAATTATTTTGTAAATCTCCTGTGCTTCTGTTTTTGTCATATCTGCAAGAGCTTTTGTTTTTATTGCATTTTTCCAGATATTAGAAAATACTTTTTCTTGATTAACTCCAAGAATTTCAGTTGATGAAAAAATTGCACCTTTTCCATTATCATTGTTTATCATTAATAATTCAGTTTCATCAAAAATAAAGCAATTTTGAGTAATCTCTGATGCTCTAATCTCTACTCCTTGAGGAATTATTCTGTATGATTCAGAGCAAATCTGTGTGGGTGATACAAGCACTTTGACATCAAGATTTCTACGCACCACTGATAATAGTTGTTCTTTACATTCAGCTAATAATCCCAGACCCCATTGGTCTGCCATAATTTTAATTGATGATTTAGAGCCTTCAATCATAGTTTGAAGTTGAGTTAATACATTATTTGCACCAAGTTGAAAGTATCTTTTTTCTTCAGATCCTCTTGACTTTCTAGTCTCTTCACTTGCTTTTTTCAAACTTGAGACTAGTGTATTCATTGCATTTACTTTGTTGATTTGCTCATGAATGATTCCATCAAATGCATCTTCTGGTGCAATTGCAGTACTCATTATTGGTTTACTCTTTGAAATTACTACCAGTTTCTTTTTTTCCAGTTTTAGTAAGGTTGGGTAAATCTTGGTTCGTGGAATCTCTGAATAATATGCTAATTCACTTGCAGAGATTGTCCCCTTTGCAATTAGCGATACATATGCCTGTGCTTCATATTTACTTAATCCAAATTCTTCTAAACTAACTGTTAACTCATGCTCATTTACCATGATTTAACTAGATTTGTTATTACGTAAAATTGAGAGCTAAATTCCTTTAGACAATTACTTAAAAAAAATCGAAATTGTATCTACAGGCAGGTGTAACTGTGGATACAAAATTAACTGTTACAAGGTCCTCAAATACAAAATCTAAAACAAGAAAATACAATGTTAATTACATGCAATATTGAGACATTAGAAAATGCAACCATATCTAATTCAGTTACACTTGTTCCAAGATTGGAATATTCTGTAAATCTGTTAGATGGAATTATTGAGATTCTCAAGAAGAAAAGACATGAACTAAAAAAACTAAACAAATTCCTTGTCACTGATTTTGATGAAACTGATATGGCTCATCTTAAAGCAATTGAATTAGAACGAATCACATCTTTTTCTCTAGATCTTCTTTCTCAAATAAAAAAAAGAATTGGAAAGATATCTGGTGTAAATAGTATTCCTGAAATCCTTCCTACATCTATTCCACTGGTTAGAACAGTTAGTGCACAATTATTTGATTTCCTTCCAAACTGTAGCCAAAAATTATCTGAATTATCTGTCCATTTGGGTAGTATAGTGCTGGATTCTGCTGTACTTACAAAGGCAAGATTTGATTTTAGTCAGTCAAATGAAAAATCTTCCATTTTGCTTAATGAAGTAAAGTTGATGGTGGACTCTAAAATTAATAAGCAGTATCCTAATCTTGATTTTTCTAAAGCATGCAATAATTGGCAATATTGAACTCTAAACGGAATTTCTCAAAGGATGTTGACCGAATTAGGGCAATCTCTTCAAAAATTGATAAAAAAATATCTGAATTCAAATCTTCAGATGACAAAATAGATAAACTAACTTTAGAAGAACTGCAGGATCTAAACAAAATTGTTGGAATTGCTGATTTTATGCTATGCAAATACGCTGACAAAAAAGAGACTCATTCTATTTTGAAGCACTTTGTATCTATTATTTCTGATACTGCTAATTCCCTAGAGAATTTAGATGACGATATCTCTGAGCTAATAATATCAGCTGAAGACTCTATTAACAAAGTAAAAGATATGCATACTCATATCTCTGATAAATCTGATTTCAAAAAGAGGTATCATGATGGGCCTGATTATTATGAGCATGAAACAAGTGCAATTAATTTAACCACTTTTGCTACAGAGGTTAACACCACTAGATACCAACAAAATCCTCAAGAAGAGACTGCGTAGGTAATTAAGATGAGTTTAGCACCACAAGAATTAGAGAACACAGCAAGCAAATATGCTTCTGAAGCCATCAAATTTGACTCTCAAGGTGCCCGTGGCATGGCAATTACTCATTATCAGCAAGCAATTGACGTACTTGTAAAACTATTACAACTTTATCCTACTAGCAAACTTAACCAAATTTACAAAGATAGATGCAACTCTTATCATAATCGAATAACTGCATTACAACAATCTCATGGTGTCGAGCCTGCAGTTGATCCTAAAGCTTCAGTAGATGATCAAAAGGCATCTGTGAAGAGGCAAGAAAATGAAAATGATTTTGAAGAATTAGTGATGAAAGAAAAACCTGATGTCACATGGAAACAAGTAATCGGTTTAGATGATGCTAAAAATGCATTGCGTGAATCAATTGTATATCCTACAAAAAGACCTGATTTGTTTCCTCTTGGGTGGCCAAAAGGAATGTTACTTTATGGTCCTCCTGGTACAGGAAAAACTATGCTTGCAGCTGCTACTGCCAATGAAATGGATGGTTACTTTATCAATGTAGATGCATCATCTATGATGAGTAAATGGCTAGGTGAGGCAGAAAAAAATGTTTCAAAATTATTTTCTATGGCAAGACAATATGCTGAAAAAGAAGGTAAACCTGTTATTTTGTTTGTAGATGAAGTTGATTCTTTATTGGGTTCTAGAAGTAGTGAAGTTGGTGGAGAAGTAAGAACTAAAAATCAATTCTTAACTGAGATGGATGGTGTTAATGGCAAAGGAAAAGATTTGATGTTGTATGTAATTGGAGCAACAAACAAACCTTGGAGTCTTGATTGGCCTTTCCTAAGACGATTCCAAAAGAGAATCTATGTTTCATTACCAACTCTAGAAGCTAGACAAAGCCTATTTGATCAATATACTGAACCTCTAAGAAAAGATCTCAAAGTAAATACTAGTGATTTAGCAAAATTATTTGATGGATACAGTGCAAGTGATATCAAAGATATCTGTCAAGCAGCACAAATTCAAACAGTTCATGAAATATTCAATGCCCCTGATTATCATGAGCCCGTAGATGGAGAAGTACCTGCACAACCAAGAGAGCTTACAACCGCTGATTTCAAAGAAATTATGACAAGAAGAAAGCCAAGTGTTTCAACTGAAATGATTCGCGCCTATCATAAATGGAGCGAAGAATTCAAAGCACTCTGATTATAGAAATTTTATTGCGATCAATATTTTTTCATTTCTTTTCCTTCACAAAACTTAAATTAATATTCATTAGGACTCAACGAGGGTAACAATAACTACAAAGAAATCAAGCCACGCAAAAAAATTTGGAAAGCTGGTTTTTGATGATGGCTCTTTTCTTGATGGTGAAGGTTTTGGTTTTTCTGCAACTGTTTTTGGTGAAATTGTCTTTAACACTGGAATGGTTGGGTATCCTGAGGCACTTACAGATCCATCATATAATGGCCAAATTCTTACACTAACTTATCCCCTAGTTGGAAATTACGGTGTTCCTGATCCTTTAATCAAAGATGATGATGGAATATCAAAATTCTTTGAATCAGATAAAATGCAAATTCGAGGATTGGTAGTACATGAATTGTCATTAACTGCAAGTCATTGGAATCTTTCAATGACCCTTGATGAGTGGCTTTACAACGAAAAGGTACCTGGAATATCTGGAATTGATACTCGTGAACTAACAAAGACACTTCGAACTAGCGGTGTTATGATGGCAGCCCTTGTGGTGTCTGATTCTGAAATTGATGTGGAAAAAGTCAAAAAAGAACTTACATCTGCAACTCATTACAACTCTGAGCAATTCATGGATATAGTATCTACAAAACAAGAACAGATTTTTGGTGATGAGGAGAAATCAGTTGTCGTAATTGACACTGGTGTAAAAAATGCAATTTTGAGAAACATTCGTGAACTTGGCTACAAAGCAATTTTAGTTCCTTGGAATACGCCTTATGAAAAGATAATGTCTTACAATCCAAAAGGGGTCGTACTTAGTAGTGGCCCCGGGGATCCACAAAAATGTCCAGATACAATTGAAACAGCTAAAAAATTAATTGAAAACAACATTCCAACACTTGGAATTTGTTTAGGTGCACAAATTATTGGCATTGCAGGAAACACAGAAACTTACAAACTAAAGTATGGGCATCGAGGACAAAACAAACCTTGTGTTAATTTAGAAAATAATCAAGTTTATGTCACTAGTCAGAATCATGGATATGGCATTACTCTAGAGTCTTTAGAAAAATCTGACTTTAATTTATGGTTTACAAATGCAGACGACAAAACAGTTGAAGGAATAAAACACAAAACACAAAATTGTATTGCAGTACAATTTCATCCAGAAGCTGCACCAGGTCCTTTTGATTGTAAGTTCGTCTTTGAAGAGCTAAAACACCTTATGGAGAAATGAACTTATGCCAAAGAATGAATCGTTAAAGAAAATTCTTGTACTGGGGAGTGGAGCAATTAAAATCGGAGAAGCCGGTGAATTTGATTACTCTGGAAGCCAATGCCTCAAAGCAATACGTGAAGACGGATTAAAAAGTGTCTTAATTAATCCAAATATTGCTACAATTCAGACAGATACTAGATTTGCAGATCAAGTGTATCTTCTTCCTGTAAACCCAGAGTATGTAGAATCAATTATCGAAAAAGAAAGACCAGATGGAATTATGCTGGCATATGGTGGACAAACTGCTCTTAATTGTGGTGTTGAGTTAGATGAATCTGACATACTTCAAAAATATGGTGTTAGTGTACTTGGAACTCAAATTAAAGGAATTCAAAAAACTGAGGATAGACAACTATTCAAAGATTCTATGAAGGAATGTGGGGTCCCTGTTTTGAAAAGCAAAACTGTCACTAATTTTGAGGATGCTAAAAAAGCAGCTGAAGAACTAACCTATCCTGTAATAATTAGAGTTGCATATACTCTTGGTGGGCGAGGTGGAGGCATTGCTCATAATGAAATTGAACTTCACGAGATTGTAGAAAGAGGTCTTAGAGCAAGTCTTGTTGGCCAAGTTCTAATTGAAGAATACATTGGACACTGGAAACAAATTGAATATGAAGTCATGCAGGATTATGATGGAAACAATATCGTTGTTTGTAACATGGAAAATGTTCTTTCTATGAAAGTTCATACTGGTGATAATATTGTAGTTGCTCCTTCCCAAACAATTGATAATCATGAATATCATATGTTGCGTTCTGCAGCATTGCGTGCAACAAAACATGTTGGAATTGTAGGTGAATGCAATATTCAATATGCTCTTGAACCTCACTCTGACAAATATGTTGCAATTGAAATAAACCCAAGACTTTCACGTTCTTCTGCACTTGCAAGCAAGGCAACTGGATATCCATTAGCATACATGTCTGCAAAAATTGGATTGGGATATAATTTGTCAGAACTAGTAAACAAAATTACAAAAAGTACAACTGCATGTTTTGAACCATCCCTTGATTATATTGTATGTAAACATCCCAGATGGGACTTTGATAAGTTTGAACTTGTGAATCGAAAGCTTGGACCTGCAATGAAATCTGTAGGTGAAGTCATGGCAGTGGGTAGAACTTTTGAGGAATCTCTTCAAAAATCAATTCGAATGTTAGATATTGGAAACGATGGACTAGTTCTAAATCGTGTCAATGGAAAAACCTACAACGAAGAAGAAATTGAAAATCAACTATCTCATCACGATGATCAAATTTTGTATAATGTGGCAATTGCACTAAAAATGGGACTTTCAGTTGAGCGAATTTACAAACTTTCCACAATTGATCCTTGGTTTATTGAAAAGATAAAAAATATTGTAGAAATTGAATCAAAATTAAAAGATTCAGATCTTGATGAATCACTTCTTTGGGAAGCAAAAAAAATGGGCTTTTCAGATAAGCAAATTGCCCGCGTCAAAGAAAAAACTCCTGATCAAGTGCGTGATTTACGCAAGAAATTAGGTGTCATACCCTCTGTAAAGCAGATTGATACGCTTGCAGCAGAATGGCCTGCAGTCACAAATTATCTTTACCTCACATATGGTGGCCATTCTCATGATATTGAGATTTCTTCTGAAGAAAAAGGGATTGTCGTACTTGGTGCTGGACCCTATAGAATTGGGAGTAGTGTTGAATTTGATTGGGGCACTGTTAACATGGTTTGGGGTCTACAAGAAAATGGCGAAAAAAATATCTCTGTTGTAAACTGTAATCCAGAAACTGTATCTACTGATTATGATATTTGTACAAGATTATACTTTGAAGAATTAACTCAGGAGCGAATTTTAGATATTACTGAATTTGAACATCCTAGAGGAATTATTACTTGCGTTGGTGGGCAGACTGCAAATAACTTAACTCTTGGTCTTGCACAACACGGTGTTAACATTTTGGGAACTAGTGCACATGATGTTGATAGAGCTGAAGACCGCTCAAAATTTAGTGCAGAACTTGACAAACTTCACATACAACAACCTCTTTGGCAAGCATTTTCAAATCTAAATGAAGCTAAAACTTTTGCGCAAAAAGTAGAGTTTCCCGTAATTGTTAGACCTTCTTATGTTCTTTCAGGGGCTGCAATGAAAGTTGTTTGGTCTCAAGATGAACTAAAAACATATGTCAAAGAAGCTGCTGATGTTTCCCCTGATCATCCAGTTGTAATATCAAAATTCATGTTAAACTCACTTGAAGTAGATGTTGATGGAATTAGTAATGGAAAAGAAGTTATCATTGGTGCAATTGTTGAACATATTGATAGTGCTGGTGTTCACTCTGGTGATGCAATGATGTGTATCCCACCATGGCGTCTAAATAACAAAATTATTGAGACTATAAATGAATATACAAAAAAGATTGCATTGACCTTTAATATCAAAGGTCCATTTAATTTACAATTTTTAGTTCATGATAATCATGTCTATGTAATTGAACTAAATATTCGAGCATCACGTTCTATGCCTTTTGTTTCAAAACTTGTTAAACTGAACCTGATTTCTCTTGCTGCTAAGGCAATTTTAGATAAACCCCTGCCTAAAATCCCTGAAAACAAGTGGCAAAAGATTCACAACTTTGGAATCAAAGTTCCACAGTTTTCATTTATGCAACTAGAAGGTGCCGATATTGCATTAGGTGTTGAGATGCAATCTACTGGGGAGGCTGCATGTTTTGGAAATAGTTTTCATGATGCATTAGCAAAAGGTTTGATATCTGTTGGTTACACTCTGCCTGATACAGGAACTGCACTTGTAACTGTTGGAGGTGAAAAAAACAAACAAAAACTTGTTGCAACTATTGCAAAACTCAAACAACTTGGATTCAAAATTTTGGCAACTGAACATACAGCAGAATTCTTTGAAGAAAAAATTGGAGAAGTAGAAATAGTTCACAAAATTTCAGAACCTGAAAGAAAACCAAACATTGCTGATCTTCTATATGAGAAGAAGATTGATTTTATCATAAACATCCCAAACACCTCCACATTAGAAAAATATGTTGGAATGCTAGATGATGAATATCAAATTAGAAGAAAATCTTTGGAATTGGGAATTCCTGTTTTGACAACTATTGAGTTAGCAGACTCTTTTGTAAAGACTTTGGAATGGCTTAAAGATAATAAAACTACTAAAGAACCAATTGAGCCTTATGACAAATTTGATTGATTAGATTACTTGATCAATCATTGATTCATTTCCAATAATTGTTCCATCAAGTGTGAATATTCTTGCAGTAGATATGGGTTTAATTTTATCAATGATGGGAGAAATTGATTTTTTGTATTTTTTTCTATGTGTTGCATAAAAGTACTTGTTAAATGATGGAATAATTATAATTTCTAATTCCCCTGATTTGTTTGGAAATATCTTTTCTTTGTCTGTCTTAATTGATACCCAAACTCTTTGTCCGTTCATCACAGAGTCTTCTTGAAAAAATACTGGGTGTACGTGACCCATGATAATTTTATCAACATGAGAAAAATTTTCTGATGGCATTGTATGTCCATGTGTCAACAAAATATTTTCTTCAACCATGCCTGTTGAACTAATCATAGAAATATTATCTGGAACCAATCTCTGAATACTTGCATCATGATTCCCAGGAACCAATATCACATCACATTTTTCTCTAATTTTTTTAAAAAACATTGGAACTTCATCCCACTCATTTCTTGAAATACTTTTAATGCTTGATTTGACGTCCCCTAACAAAATCACTGAATCTGGATTTTCTGCATCGATAATTTCTGATAGTTCTTGAATTGTTTCATTTATTGTAGTGTTTTTACCTATGAAAATTTCATTTGATGTCATACTGTTTTCAAATCCAATATGGATATCAGTAATTATGAGATTCTTTTTTTTACCTTCTAGAATTAATGCAGGTTTTGATGGGACTATTCTAGTTTGTAGCATCAAAGTTATACTGCAGATATCTGATTAAATCCTTATGAACAAAGACTTTGATAGAGTTGAAACATTAGTTTCTGAAAAACGTGTAAAATTACACATTTTCGAGCCTAGCCAAAGAAAAATTTGGACCGTTGTAGGTAAAGGTAAAGAACACTGGATTGATCCTGATGGTAGCTATTGTTCTTGTCCAGGGTTCTACTTTGGGAAATTAAATGGAAAAACTATTTGCTATCATTTGGAATCTGTAGCGCTTGCACAAAGAGAAAACAAAATTGAGAAAATTGTTTTCTCTGATGAGGAATTCTCTGATTTTCTTTTAGGGTTACTTTCTGATTTGTAACTATTTGTTATTCGAATGTGTTAATAACTAGAAATTCTATCAAAAATTATGGATGATGATCAACAAAATTCTGAAATTGAGAAAATTGCAAATCTGATGATTCATGATGGTCTTTCTCCAGATGAGCAAGATGTTGTAAAATTAGAAAAGTACAAAAATCAAATCAAAGACGATTACAGTCTTGATGATGAACAATCTCTGAAACTCGTTTATGAGGCACTTCTTTATAGAAAATTAAAAAATTCTGACTCTGGTGATATATTAGACAAAAGTAATGAGTTTGGCGCTGGTTTTAGTTAGCTTTACTCTAATGGTATAGTGTCAATATCATCTTTTGAAACCCCTTTCCAAAGACCAATCATTCCCTCTGGTTCTACATCTTCAACTTTCGTAATTTGTTGAATCTTAATGTGGTCTGGATTTGGTGGCATCCATAGCATTGCCATGTAATCTCCTACATTTCCAACTTTATTTGGTAAAGCCATGGTAACTTTATCATTTGCAAATCCTTTTGCAGTAAGTACACTCATTGCTTTTTCTTTTAGATCCATTCTTCCATGTAGGAATAGATAGATGTCTTTTTGTGTATCAATTTCTGTCATGAATTCTCTGATTTTCTAAACTAAATCAATCTTCCTGATCTAATGTATGTCAAAAAGGGTTAAATTAGAATGGACAAAATTTTTAACTATGAAAATCTTCACTGTTGGAAGCAAGTCTTTTGTAACTAGTTTTCAATTGGCTGGAGTGCCTGGTATAATTTCTGAAACGCCTCAAAAGGCTTTGGATGAAATTAAGAAATTAACAGATGATTCTGATGTTGGCTTGGTTCTTGTTAGTGATGACATCACAGAATCTATAAATGATGAATTAACAGCACTTCGAGCTGTAAAATCTACACTTGTTTTTGCATTACCTTCAATTGGAAGTAAAAAAACTGAAGTTGATTACAGAGTAATGCTAAAGAAAATTCTTGGTGTATGATTTCTTTTAATCTACTTATAATCAATATTCCAATGATTTACCATGAAAACTGCATCTGTTAAAGAACCATCTATTATTTCCGTAGATGAAACAGAAAAGCCTCAGTTGGGGTCTGGTGATATTTTAGTACAGATGCATGCTTGTGGAATTTGTGGTTCTGACTTGGAAAAAGTTTTTGGCCAATATGGACAACATTCTATGCGTTTAGGTCATGAACCTGCTGGTATGGTTTTAGATGTTGGTTCTGATGTAACAGAATTCAAAAAAGGTGATAGAGTATTTACTCACCATCATGTTCCTTGCTATGATTGTCATTTGTGTAATCATGGTAATGAAACAATGTGCAAAAAATACTATGAAACCAATCTTTTACCTTGTGGGCTATCTGAAGAATATGTCGTACCCGAATGGAATGTTACTCATGGTGGGGTTCTAAAAATTTCTGATTCTCTAAGTTTTGAAGAAGCTACAATGATTGAACCACTAGCATGTTGTGTACGAGCATGGACTAAATTTTCTTTTCAGGAAGGTGATTCTACTGCAATTTTTGGTGTGGGTCCTACGGGAATGATGCATGTAATGTTGGCTCAGGCAAAAAAGTTCTCAAAAATTTTCTGTTTAGATGTTAATGACTTTAGGCTAAATTTTGCAAAAAAATTCAATATTACTGAATCAATTAATTCAATGGATGAAGATAGAAAACAAAAGATTTTGGAACACACTGATGGAAGAGGAGTAGATGTGGCAATTGTTGCAACTAGTAGTATGAATGCACTTGATGATGCTATTGATGTGGTGAGAAAAGGTGGTGCTATTATGATGTTTGGTGTTCCTTCAAAAGGAGCAAAATTAGATTTGGATATGAGTAAAATTTACTCCAAAGAGATTACTCTTGTTAGTAGTTATGCTGCTTCTGATAACGATACTAAAGAAGCTCTTAATTTGATAGAATCCTTCCAAATTGATGTTAAGCAACTAATTACACATACCTATACAATTACTGATTCTCAAAAAGCATTTGATCATGCGCGAAGTGGTGACAATGCAATGAAAATAATCATTACAAAATAAGAAAGGCTTAAGAAAGGCATTTCGGTTATTTCAAAATCGAAGAGACATGGATTGGGGATTAAAAAATAGACTATCTAATATCATTAAACCACAAGATAATCGTGCATTAATGTTAGCAGTTGATCATGGATACTTTCTTGGCCCCACTGAAAAATTAGAGAATCCAAGAAAGGTAATTGCGCCTCTTTTGAAATATTGTGACTCTTTAATGGTTACAAGAGGCATTCAAAGAACATCCGTTCCTGCAACTACTAGCACTCCAATGGTGTTGAGAGTTTCTGGTGGTTCAAGTATTATTGGTGAGGACTTGTCTCAAGAAGACATCACAGTTTCTATCCAAGATGCAATTAGACTTAACGCTAGTGCGGTTGCAATGTCTATCTTTGTTGGCTCAAAATATGAACATCAAACTATTGTAAATCTTGGAAAATTAGTCAATAAAGCAGAAAAATATGGAATTCCTGTCTTGGCTGTTACAGCAGTTGGGAAAGAATTAGGAAAAGATTCAAGATATCTCTCATTGGCATGCAGAATTGCAGCTGAGCAAGGAGCACATATTGTCAAAACATACTATTGTGATAATTTCGAAAAAGTTGTTCAATCATGTCCTGTTCCAATTATTGTTGCAGGAGGAAAGAAAATTCCAGAACGTGATGCATTACAACTAACATACGACTCAATCAAAGGTGGTGCAGTTGGTGTTGATATGGGTAGAAATATCTGGCAATCAGAACATCCTGTTGCAATGATTAAAGCAGTACGATCTATAGTTCATGGAAATTCAAATGTTGATCAAGCATATGACCTCTACAAACAATTCATCAATGAAGATCCAAAAAAGAAACAAAAATCAAGCAAACCTAATCCAAGCAAACCAAAGAAACCAAATCCTTCTAAGAAATAGATTTTCACTCTAACTTTGAGAGATGAATGTGTGCAATTTTCCATGTTGGTTGTTTTACCAAAACAAATGTTGCACGTCCATTAATTATCAAGTGTTCTCCAGTGTATGCTTTGTTATCTACTAGCATTCCTTTTTGAATTAATTCCATTGCTACAATTGCAGCATCTTCAAAAATACTAATTTTTGGATTTTTGATTTCATAACTATAATCTGAAATGCTAATAAATCGTAATTCTTCTAATTCTATTGTAGTTTGATAATCTTTAAGATCATATGGTGGTAAATCACTAAAGCTAGAAAATTTAGGATCATTAAGATGAATGTCTTTTAGTTGTGTCAGATCTTTTGTTATTCCTGCTTGAAACAATGTTTCAATAACTTTTATGATTTCTTCACTATCTGACAAAACAACCAATTTCAAATATGGAAATTATCAGTTTAAGTCTTCGCACAGTGTAGGTAAAATCACGATTGTTTTTCTGGTAATCTTTATTAATTATAGATTAGATTTCTCTTTTGATTTCAATGAGCAAAAAATTTACTGGATTACTTGACAAAGATTTGCAAGTTGTTTTACTGTAAAGTTTGCTCAAAATTTTAACACATTAAAATTATGGAGATTGAATTGATGAATAAAATGGAAACTATGACTGGTGCAAAGGCCTTGATGATGGCCATGGAAAAGGAAGGTGTCAAACAAGTGTTTGGCATACCTGGAGGTGCAAATCTTCCAATGTATGATGAATTTGCTAGATGTAATATTAGACATATTTTAGCAAGACATGAACAATCCGCAGCTCATATGGCTGATGGGTTTGGTAGAGTTAGCAGAAAACCAGGTGTTTGTTTTGCAACATCCGGACCTGGTGCCACTAATATATTGACAGGGCTTGCAACAGCGCAAGCTGATTCTTCACCAATGATTGCTGTAACTGGTCAAGTACCTGTAGCAATGATTGGAAAAGATGCATTTCAAGAAAGTGATATTATTGGAATGTCAAACCCTGTTGTAAAATATGCGTTTCAACCAAGAACAGCTGGTGAAGTTCCAGAAGCTGTAAGAAAAGGATTTTACATTGCAGAAACTGGACGACCAGGACCTGTACTAATCGATATTCCAAAAGATGTTCAACAAAATGAAGCAGAGATGACATTTCCCGATGAATTTAAAATACAAGGTTATCATCCTTGGACTGATCCTGATATTGTTGCATGTGAAAAAGCAATTGATATGCTTCTTAATTCAGAAAAACCTATCATTTTAGCTGGTGGCGGAACTATTATCTCATCAGCTTTTGCTGAATTACAAGCTATTGCTGAAACTCTTATGCTTCCAGTAGTTACTACTTTCAAAGGAAAGGGGGCATTTCCTGAAACTCATCCTTTGTCATTAGGTCCTATTGGAATGCATGGACATGCCGAGGCAAATAAAATGATGACAGAAGCTGACTGTGTATTAGCAATAGGTACTAGATTCTCTGATAGATCAGTTGGAACCTTTGAGGCATTTGAAAAGAGGCTCAAAATCATTCACATGGATGTTGATCCTGCTGAGATTGGTAAAAATCAAACAGCCCAAGTTGCAGTAGTAGGAGATGTTAAAGTGTCACTTCGAATAATGATAAAATTACTTTTACAAAGAGCCATCAAAAAAACTGATGAAACTCCTTGGGTTAAACATGTCAAAGAGACTAAAGCATATTGGAAAGAAAACTTGAAACTTCATCCAGGTGAAATGGGTGCTGCAAAAATTTTACGTAAACTCAGAGAATTGTTACCAAAAGAATCTATTATCACGACTGAAGTAGGGCAACACCAAATGTGGGCATCATTATTCTATGATGTAATCCAACCTGGTACTTTCTTTAGTTCTACTGGACTTGGTACTATGGGTTGGGGATTTCCAGCATCAATTGGCGCAAAAGTTGCAAGACCTGATGTTCCTGTAGTGGATATTGCAGGCGATGGAAGCTTTGCTATGACCGAGAACTCTCTTGCAACTGCAGTATTAGAAGACATTCCAGTAATCGTGTTTATCTTAAACAACTATACTTTAGGAATGGTAGCTCAATGGCAAAGAACTTTCTATGACAGAAGAATGATTGGTGTAGATCAACAACATTGTCCTGATTATGTAAAATTAGCAGAATCATATGGAGCTCAAGGAATTAGAGCACAATCAATGGATGAGCTTGACAAGGCAATCAAAGCTGCATTAAGCAGTGATGTTGCAACTGTAATTGATATTCCAATTGACCCTGAAGAAGATGTATTGCCATTTGTAGCTCCTGGAACTTCGCTTGCGGATATGATCTTACCATCATAGTGATTAATCATGTGGGCAATTCTTTCTATTGTAGTTGAAAATAAACCTGGAATCTTGTTTAAGATAACTCATCTTTTTAGATCTAGGAATTTCAATATTGATAGTATTTCAGTAGGTGTAACTGAAAATCCTGCTTATTCTAGGATGACTATTACTACTTTTGGTGATGAAAAGCAAGTGGCACAGATTGTAAAACAACTCGATAAAATGATTGATACTATAGAAGTCAAACACTTAGATGAGCATAAAACAGTATACAGGGAACTCAGTCTTTTTAAGATAAAGATCAGTAATGCTAGTGATAGTATGGAAATTAACAAATTAGCTAATGCATATGGCGGAAAGATACATGATGTGAAAAAGGAGTCTCTTATGGTAGAATTGACTGCAACTCCTGATCAAATTAAAGCATTTGAGGAATTAATACAGCCATTTGGAATTCTTGATGTTGCACGAACTGGTGTTGCTGCTTTGCAGAGGAGTGGATCATGAAAGTTAGGATATTTGATACAACATTAAGAGATGGAGAACAAACCATTGGGGTTTCATTATCCCCAGATCAAAAATTATCTATTGCCAAAAAACTTGATGCATTGGGTGTTGATGCAATTGAAGCTGGGTTTCCAGTAATTTCAGATGGTGAATTCAAAGCAGTCAAGATGATTACTAGTGAAGGATTATCTTGTGAGATTGCTGGATTGACAAGAACTATCAAAAAAGATATCGATGCTGCAATTGATGCTGGATTAAACTACATTCACACATTCATTGCAACGTCTGATATTCACTTGGAGTATAAGCTCCATATGACTCGAGATCAAGCACTTGAAAAAGCAATTGAAGCAGTAGAGTATGGAAAATCACGTGGTCTTCAAGTTGAATTCTCAGCTGAGGACGCTACAAGAACTGATAGAGAATTCTTAAAAAAAGTATTTGGTGAAGTTGCAAAAGCAGGAGCAGACAGAGTTAACCTTCCTGATACTGTAGGGTATGCTACTCCTGAATACATGGCAGAATTAACTCGTGATACCGTCCAAGTAACAAAACTTCCAGTAAGTGTTCACTGTCATAATGACTTTGGATTAGCAGTTGCAAACGCATTATCTGGAATTCATGCAGGAGCATCATGTGCACATGTTACAATTAATGGAATTGGTGAGCGCGCAGGAAATGCATCATTAGAAGAACTTGTCATGGCATTGCAATGTCTCCCTTATGATCAAAAATATGAAACTAACATTAAATCTGAATTAATCTATGATACTTCACGATATGTTTCAAAAATTATAGGCATTAAAGTCCAGCCAAACAAGGCTATAGTTGGGGACAATGCATTTGGACACGAGTCTGGAATTCATACTCATGGTGTGTTAAATAATCCTCTTACATACGAACCAATCAGTCCTGAATTAGTTGGAAGAAAGAGACGACTTCGTGTTGGAAAACATGCAGGAATTCATGGAATGAATGCAATGCTTGCAGACTTTGGAGTCAAACCAACCGAAGAACAATCACAACAGATTCTTGCTAAAGTCAAAGTGTTAGGTGATCAAGGAAAACAAATTTCAGATGTAGAGTTACTTTCTATTGCAAGTGATGTCTTGGGGGACAAAGGAATCAAAAGAATTGTTCAATTAACTGGATTTTCAGTATCCACTGGAATTGGAACGATGCCTTATGCATTTGTAAAATTAAACATTGATGGAAAAGAGTATAGCGGAACTGATCACGGTGTTGGTCCAGTTGATGCATCATTAAATGCAATTCAAAAGATTACTGGAAAAATTTCAGAGATTCGAATAAAAGATTATGCGTTAGCATCAATTTCAGGTGGTTCAAATGCATTGTGTGAGGTTACAATCAGTGTAGAGGATGCACAAGGGAACAGAGTTTCAGCAAAATCCGTTGGAGAAGATATTGTCACTACTAGTGTTCAAGCAGTAATTGATGGAATCAATAGAATCATGCTAAAAAAGATGCTGAAAGAAAAAGAACTAAGTTGAATTAATCAAAACATTTTCTATAATGCTTTAATTCCTCTTTCACCATTAGTCAAGTCTACTGCTTCTTCAATATTTGTGATGAATATTTTTCCAAACGCTTCCATGTCTTGGTTTTTGACTGTATCTACAACTGCATTTATCACAGCATCTGTTTGACTATCATCAACTATGGTGTATATCAAATCTCTTGTATTGAAATCTACTACAAACTTTGCAGTTCCTCTTAGTCCTCTAACTGCTGGAACCGCATTTTTTCCTCTTCCTCTGACTTGTAATACTGTCACTCCTCCAACTCCTACAGCTGATAGAGCATCTAAAATTGGTCTTACGAATTCATATTTTGTGTGAATTTCAACTCGCTTCATAATTTTTTGAAAATACTTTGTAGATAAATAGTTTATCTGCATTATCGTGGGTTTTATGGAAAAACTAATGATTTAAAATTACCATGTCCTAAATTACTCCATGTATAAAATCTCATTAATTACTGGTGATGGAATTGGCCCTGAATTATCTGAGGCTGCAATTTCTGTATTAAATACCATTAATGATAAATTTGATTTAAAATTTGAAATCACAAAATTGTTAGCTGGGGACAAAGCACTTGAAATGACAGGAAAGGCGCTTCCTGATGAGACAATTAATGTGATTAAACAATCTGATGTATGTTTGAAAGCCCCTGTTGGTGAGAGTGCAGCTGATGTTATAGTTGTATTAAGAAGAATGCTTGATCTTTATGCCAATATTAGACCTGCAAAATCATATCCCAACATGCCCGCCTTACGTGATGATATTGATATGGTAATAGTTCGAGAAAACACAGAGGATCTTTACACTGGTAAAGAATTCAGTATGGGGGATTCTGCAGTAGCATTAAGAATAATTTCTGAGGTTGCATCAAAAAGAATTGCAAAATATGCATTTGAGACTGCAAAACAACGTAATTCTATGAAAAAAGTAACATGTGTTCATAAAGCAAATGTCATGAGGGTTACAGATGGATTATTTTTAAAAGCATGTACTGATGTCTCAAAAGACTATCCTGACATTACATTTGAGCAGATGTATGTGGATGCATGTGCTATGAATTTAATTCGTCAACCAGAACAATTTGATGTAATAGTTACAACGAATTTGTTTGGTGATATTCTCTCTGATGAATCATCTCAAGTTGTAGGAGGGCTAGGAATGGCACCAGCTGCAAATATTGGTGATAACTTTGCATTGTTTGAACCCGTTCATGGGGCTGCATTTGATATTGCCGGACAAAACATTGCAAATCCTTCATCATTTTTACTTTCAATTAAAATGATGCTTGATTGGCTTGGTACTAAACATAATGATTCAAAGTGTTTTGAAGTTGCTCAAAAATTAGAATCTACAATTTTTGATTTAGTAAAATCTGGTGTCAAGACAAAAGACATTGGAGGAGATAAAACCACTATTGAATTTACTAAACAAATTACAGATAACCTCTAAAAACAACATCCAATTTCTTTGTGCGCAGTTTTTTCTAATCCTTTATTATCAAGAAACTTTTTGCTAGTTTAATGGCAATAGAAAATTTTGATGAAGAAGGTCTGCTTAAAGTCATAAAGACTTTTGAATTATCTGAAAAAATTACCAAACTTACATGGAATTGGAATAATTATTCAGATTCTATTCGACAAGCACATGAATTAATGAGTCAAGGACAAAAACTTTTTCTAGAAATTTCTGAGTATGAACAAAGAATGGGATCTAATCTTAGTATGTATCAGAAAAATAAAATCGATGAAGCTGTAGAAGATTTAGGTAAACTCATTCCTTACATGAAAAACAAAATCATGCCTTCTGAAATTTTCGAAAAAACTGATTAATTAGATCTTCATTTGCCTTTTTCACAAATTACCAATTTTTATTAATTAGAGATTTTACCTTAATGTAAATGGTAGTTTGTTGTATTTGCAAGATTAGTACAGCCACACTCAAAATTACTGATGGGAATCCTGCATACAAAGGAAAGCCAATTTGTAAAGAATGTAGTGACTATCGTAAACTTTTGAAAGAAACAAAATAGATTATTCTAATTCTTTTGTTTTGTTCTTTTTTGCCCATTCTTCGTACATTTTGATTAATTCATCAACATCTTTTCCATCCTCAGAATAAGTTAGAATTACTCCAAATGTCCCTTTTTTGTCATGTCCTCTTGCAAAATACCCCCAAAATGAATCTGGTAGTTTTTGAAAATTGTTTGAATCATGCGATACGCCTATCAGATTGTTTCCAATAACTTCTACAACTTTTTTTGCATCATTGTGTTCAATCATGGTAAAATGTATCTTCTATTACAATAAAAACTGAATTATTATGGACTGAGTCTGTCAGGATCCCTTGGATACAAAACTACTTCACGTACATTATCTACTCCGATAAGTGTGGTCATCAATCTATCTAATCCCATTCCCCATCCTGAATGAGGTGGCATTCCCCAATCAAATGTTTTTAGATGGTCTGTAAATTGTGCAGGATCCAAGCCTTGTTCTTTTAATCTAGTTTTTAGCATCTCTGAGTCGTGAAGTCTAGTTCCACCTGATGATAATTCTAGATACCCATATTGTAAATCAAATGAGCGTGATAATGTTACATCTTCATCTTTTTCTCTAATGTAAAATGGTTTTAACTTCATTGGCCAGTCCATCAAAAAATAAAATCCTGGATGATTATTTCCAATGATTCTAAGATGTGAATCAAGTAGATCATCTCCAAACTCTACTTTTTCTCCTGCTAGTTTTAATTCCTCAATACATTGATTATATGTAATTCGCTTAAATGGCGATGATGGAATTTCTATAGTATGTTCAATTGCTTCTTGCTCTTTTTTACAATTTTCAGATGTAAATTTGTAAACCTCTATTACTAGAGATTCTAAAATATCCATGACATCATTATAGTCCATAAATGCTGCTTCAATGTCAATGCTAGTAAATTCACTCAAATGTCTTCCTGTGTGGGAGTTTTCTGCTCTGTAAAAATTTGAAATCTCAAATACTCTTTCTAATCCAATTGTCATCTGTTCTTTGTATAGCTGTGGACTCTGTGCAAGATATGCTGTTTTACCAAAATAATCTAATGAAAAGAGATCTGCTCCTCCTTCACTTGCGCTACCAATAATTTTTGGTGTAGTGATTTCTATGAATTTTTTTTCTGTTAATGTTTTACGTAATGATTGTAATACATGGTGTCTTAATTTAAAAATTGAAGCAGTTTTTTGGTTTCTCATATCTAATGCACGATGGTTTAATCTTGTGTCAATGTTACTCTCTAGTCTACCAATTGGGTCAATTGGTAATGGGTGAATTGCTTTTCCTAAAACATCAATTTCTTCAGCTTTAATCTCAAAAGCAAAATCCCTGGCTTTAGTTTCTTGCACAATTCCTTTTACACTTACAACACTTTGACGATTAATTTCTCCCAGATTATCATTTAACTCTCCTTTGACAATAATTTGAGAAATTCCTGATACATCTCGTAACGTGATAAATGTCATCTTTCCTAGCTTTCGAAGATCCTCAATCCATCCGCCTAACACAACTTGTTTTCCAATTAATTCTGTTGTTAATTCTGCAATATCATGAGTTTTAACAAAAACCATATCTTATCTTTTATCGTTTTGATAAAGTTGTTTATATCCCTTAGTGCAAAACAAAAATTCTAGTGAAGATCTAAGAAAAATATGACTTTTCTAATTGTTAACGGATTATCCTCAAAGTATGCTTCCTCAAATGGCCCAGTTTATGCCGTAGATGATGTAGATTTTGAATTAGATGCTGGAAAATCAATAGGTATTGCTGGTGAGAGTGCATGTGGAAAAAGTACACTGGGATTATCCCTTATTCGAATGCTTTCTGGTGGTAAGACCACTGGTGAAATTCTATTTGATGGACAATCACTTTTAGAATTAGATGAATCTACTTTTAATGAAAAATACCGTTGGAAGAAAATCTCTATGGTTTTTCAAGGTGCCATGAATTCACTAGATCCTGTTTTTACTATTAAAGAACAATTCATTGAAATTTTAAAACAACATAGTTCTGATAGTGATTCTAACAAAATAATTTCAGACGCTATTCATTCAGTTAGTCTAGATGAATCTGTTTTGAAAAAATATCCTCATGAATTAAGTGGAGGAATGAAACAAAGAGTTGTTATTGCAATGGCGTTGCTTCTCAAACCAAAATTTGTGATTGCTGATGAACCAACTACTGCACTTGATGTACTAATTCAAGCACAAATTGTAACTTTATTAAAAAATCTCAAAAAAGATGGTATGTCTTTTATGCTAATTACGCATGATTTGGCGGTATTATCTGAAATTGCTGACAGTATTGGTATTATGTATGGCGGGCAAATGGTGGAATTTGGTTCTTCTGAAGAAATTTACAAAAATCCAAAACATCCTTACACACAAGGGCTTTTAGAATCAATTCCTACACTAAAAGGAAATACTCCAAAATACATTAAAGGAATTCCTCCAAGCTTACTTGATGCACCAACTGAATGTCGATTTATAGAAAGGTGTCCACAAGCAATTGAAAAATGTAAACAACTTCCACCAAAATTTAAAACAAAGACTGGATATGTTCGATGTTGGCTTTATGAAGATGAAAAATAATTTTATTTTGAATTAAGATATTCTTTATCAATTTTTTTTAAATAGATTTCTTGAATCTGTACAATTTCTCTTTCAACTGTATTTTTACAAATCATTTTTGCATATTTTACCAAATCTGAATTATCTTGTGTTTTTTCAAATTCTTCAATTTTTTTAAACGAGTCTTGCTCAAATCTCATCACATCTCTGAGTTCTTTACTAATTTCCTCGACTCTCATTTTTTTATAATCTTTGGAATTTGAATTTCTGAAATTGATCTCATCAATTAATTTCTTAATTTCACTTTGGTTTTCCATGTTTTTAATGGCATAAAGTTATACAAAAAAGTTAACTTTGGGGTTTCTTTTTATGTTCTAAAATATGCTTTAGACCATCCGTCATAATGAATCCAAATCAATTTCACAATAAGGACACTTCAAACTTGTTCAATGTTTAAGAATGCTTTTTTACAATTGGCAGACATGAGTCTATGATTCTTAATATTTCAGATCTTATCACTTTTTTATCAATTGATATCCATACTCTTAATTTTTTGATTGCAAAAGAAATGGTTTGAACTTTCTTTCTTTCTTCCCAAACAAATTCAAGCTCTCCTAGATTCTTATCAAAAAATCCCTCCAAATCTGTCTTTATTGCAATATGTGAGAATTGATACTGTGTATTTTTGGCATCTAAAAGTGGCTCCAACGCCGGTCTTCTATTATATGCTAACAACTCTCCCCTCTCCCCGATTACGCCTACAAATCTGATAAATGGGCTTATTGATGCTATAGAGTTACAAATTTTTTCAAAGTCTTTTTTTGTCATTTGATTGAGTTGTAAAAATATGATATTTTAATGATTATTGTGATCATATTTGTCTCGTTTTAATTAAATACCGCCTGAAAACAGTTTGATTTGTGGATTTTGTTAGTCTATTTCCCTTTGCCCCGGAAGTAGGTTATCTTAGTTTATCTTTAATCAACTTCTTTGGGTCTCTTGTACCATTTGTTCCATTACCGGGATTTTTGGTGCTTGCTACAATGTCTGTAGGTGATCAATTTGATCTTCATGTTTTGGCATTATTATCTGCAGTTACTGCTACTGCTGCAAAACAAATTATCTTTTATGTTAGCTATGGTGGCAGAAAAATCATTAATGAAAAAACTCGAAAGAGAATGCGCCCATTTGAGAGACTAGTTAAAAGATATGGTGCAGCTGCGGCATTTTTTGCTGCAGCAACTCCAATTCCTGATGATTTAGTATATGTTCCATTAGGACTAGCAAAATATAATCCAAAAAAATTCCTTGTTGCAACCCTTGCTGGCAAAATTATTCTTAGTTATGCTATAGTTTTCATTTCTCATTATCTTGGATTATCTATATTAGAACCATTTCTAGAAAATATTAATGATGCAACCCCGATTTACATTGGAATTGTTATTTTTGGTGTAATGATGACTTCTGTTGTAATTTTACTTTTAAGATTAGATTGGCAAAGGATTCTTGGAAAATTTGCTCCATGGACTTTGGATGAAAATAATGAAGATGAAACTAGTTAAATTTTTATTTTAAAGTTCCACAACTTATCAGTTGCTTCTCTGATTCCTATTCTAGATGATGCCGAAATCTTCTTTGATTTTATTCCTTCAGTAATGAATAACTTTGAATGGGTTGTTAAATCTACACCATAATGCTTCTTAGTTATTTCTAATGCTTGAGTTAATTTTGCCGGGCCATTTGTGAGATTTTTCAAATTTGTAATTTTTCTATTTTTTTGCATTATCTTGACTCCCTTTTCAGGCTCAATTGCACGAATAAGGACTGCACCTGCTTTAATTTTTGGATGTCTCGCTACAACATTAAAGCAGTAATACATTCCATAGGTGAAATAAACATAGGCCATTCCAACATCTCCAAACATTGCTTTGTTTCTTTCAGTAATTTTTCTAAATGCGTGACTTGCAGGATCATCTTTGTGCCTGTATGCTTCTGTTTCTGTGATTATTCCTGATACTTCATTCCTTCCTATTTTTCTGACAATTCTCTTTCCAAGAAGATTTTTTGCAACAGTTACTGTATCTTTCGAATAAAATTCTCTAGGAAGCATATTCAATATCTATTTTGATCTCTTTGTCATTTTTTAATTCTCTGATCAAATCAAATAGTTTTACAATGTCACTCTTTAGCACATCAATTAATTTCTGATTGTATATTGTCGCAGCTGGATGAATTGTTAGAAAATACAATTGATTATCTTTTCGTACTATTTTACCTCTAAATTTTGTGATTTCAGATCCTCCTAAAATTGAATTGAATGCTGTATTTCCTAAAATACATATTATTTTTGGTTTGATTATGGAAATTTCTTCTTTAAGATATTTCTGGCATGTCTCTCTTTCACTTGTACTTGGAACTCTATTGTTTGGCGGTCTACACTTTACAATATTTGTTATGTACACTGAATCCCTTGAGATTTTTGCTTCCTCAAGTGCAATGGAGAGTTTTTTTCCTGCTACTCCGACAAATGGCTCTCCACTTTTGTCTTCATTTCTTCCAGGGGCTTCACCAACAAATATTACATCTGATTGAATATTTCCTTTACCTGGTACTGCATTGGTTCTTGTTTTACAAAGATCACACTTTGTGCATGTTATTACATTTTGTTTTATTGTCTCTAATTTTTGATTCATTTTCTAGTTTACACTCTTTACTGTTGCAGTTCCTCGTATTGATGGCCCTCCATTCCCCATTATCATAGATTGCATAGGATCTCCTTTTCCACAATTAGTTATTGGTCTTACAGTAAAATCATTCCCGCAAGCATTAATTGAATCAAAAAATTCTGGGGCTGTTCCCATCACAATTACATCTCTTAGTAAATCCGTAATTTCCCCATTCTCAATTTTTTGTGCATATTGACATGAAATATTCCAATTGTATCGGTTCATATCAATTGATGGAATTTTCATATTTGATATTAGATATCCATTTTTGACTTCTTTTATCATCTCTTCTACATTCCAATCTCCATTCTCAATACATGTACATGCCATACGAATCAAAGGCATGAATCTGTAGTTTGTTGCTCTCATGTTTCCAGTAGAGGGGGTGTTGAAAATATTCGCTGTTTCTCTATTTTGCATATGATTTTTTAGAATTCCATTTTCAACAAGAGTAGTCTTTTTAGTTTCAACTCCCTCATCATCAAAATAATACCATCCTAAACTTTCTTTGATGGTGGGATCATCAAAGACATTTAATTTCTCCGAACCAATTTTTTCTCCAATCTTTCCCTTCCACCAGGCACCGCCTGCCCATGCCATTTCTTTTCCTAAAACTCTATCTGCCTCAGATGGATGACCTAATATCTCATGTGTGAGTAATGACACAAAATCTGGATTCATTACTACCGTTGCTTTTTCTTCCTTTGCTGGTTTTGCATCAATTAATTGTGATGCCTTTAAAGCAATCTCTTGTGCACTATGTTGAATATTATTTTTGTCTGTAATTTGTTCCATTCCTCCTCTGCCTCCTTCTGTTATGTTTACTGATTGTGTAAGTCCTGATTCATGAGATGTAGCTACCATGTCTACTATCACATCTGTATAATTTTGTATAATTTCTGAACCTTCACTATTTACAAAATATTTTGAATTAACTGCATACCCTGGATTAACAATTGACTTGATGATTCTTGGTGTGTCTGAAATAATTTTATTACATTCAAATCCTATTGACATTAATTCTTCTAATTCTGGTTTTTTTAAAACTGGAAAATCTATCTTAGCTTTATTGGTAGAATTTGGATATAGGTTAATTTCATTTATTTTGTTTTTTGTATAATGTGAAGAATTTCTTATAGCTTCATTTACTGCTTCTTTGATTTGTTCGAAAGAATTTGGATGTGTGATTGAACAAAAACTCCATGCTCCTTCTTTTACTAATCTAATACCTATCCCAACATCATTACTGCTTCTAACATGTTCTATTTCTCCATCCTCTATGAGTATTGATTTTATTTTTTGTTGTTCAGCTCTTGCATCACAATATTGGGCACCAGAATCTGTTGCATATCTAATTGCTTTGTCTGCCAGATCTTGCAGGCTTGAATCCATAATTTATGAAACTTGGAGGGGTTCGTAAATCTTCTGTATGACTAATGATTTGAAATTCCAGGCATGGTGAAATAGTATTCGTCCTCAAAATCATAGTCTATTGCACCTTTTTTACGCAAAAATTCAAAATATGTGCTACAATTTTTGTAAAATTCCTTATTTTTTTCCTGGCATTGCTCCATATCCTCTATGTCTAAATGTGCATTTTTTTAGGAGAGTGAGTGATTTTAGGTCTAAAAGTTTGTTTTCTTTAAGTGGAACTTACAGGAAATTTTGTTTGCCCAGTTGTCTTTTTTGGTAGTGTAAATGAAAATGTAGCTCCTTGATCTGGGGTGCTATCCACAGAAATTTGTCCATTATGACTGTCGATAATTCCTTTAGAGATGGCTAGTCCCAATCCACTTCCTCCTTTTTCTCTTGTATGACTGGCATCTACTTGGTAGAATTTCTTGAATAGATTCTTTTGTTTTTCTTTAGGAATTCCTATTCCGTTATCTTTAACACTAATTTTTATTTCTGTAGGAAGAATTTCTAAACTTACATCAATCTTTCCAGAATCTGGCTTTACTGCAATCGCACTATTTTTAATTAGATTTGTAATGACTTGACCTATTCTTTGTGAATCATGGTTTATAGTGAAATTCACTACATTGGAACTAATTTGAATATTATTTTGATCACATTGTGGTTTTAATTTCTCAATTGCTTGTTCTATTGTATCTTTGATATTACTATCTTCTTTTTTCATTCTTAATTGGCCTAATTCTAATTTTTGTGCATCAAGCAAATCTGAAATCAATGATAACAATGACTCAGAACTTGATTTGATGATGCGTATTCTTTCTTTTTGTTTAATTGTTAGTTTTCCCAAGTGCTCACTAAGTAACATGTCTGAATATCCTTGAATTGGAACTAGTGGAGTTTTTAGTTCGTGAGTGATCATTGCAAGAAATTCATCTTTTGCAATATCTGTTTTCCTTGACTCTTCTTCTTTTTCTTTAATGGTGTTTGACATTATGTTAAAGTTCTGAACTAATTGTCCCACTTCATCAGCTCCTGAATATTCAATTTTTTCACCATACACTCCTTCTTTTACTCTTGACATTGCTTTAATTATTGAC
>LFEY01000005.1 GCA_001510275.1 Thaumarchaeota archaeon casp-thauma3 | reverse complement strand
ATTTAGGTGGTATTACTAGCGTTTTCTCTCATAATATTCAACTGGGTGAGTGAACTGTCTGTTATGATCAACTTCATTCCAGAATTTTTCCTCATCAATTTCTTTTCCCTCTTCAATCCATACGTTTAGGATTTTTTGCATAAACATTTGTGTAGTATCATCGATTTGTGGTCTGATTCCTGTCTCTTTTTCTATTCTGTCTCGGTCTTCTTTGAATTTTTTTAGTAATCCTTTGAGGTTTTTACCATTAGCTTGAGCAGCTTTTTCTCTTTTTGTTACCTGCAAGTTTTTTCTCAAATTAGACAAAATACCCATAATGTTACTATGATTACTCATAAGCAAAAAATATGACTAATCAGTACGAGTTTTTACTCGTAAGGTAATTTAGTAGGATCTCATTGCCAGAAACAAATGGAACCCGTTGATTCATTTTTAATATGGTTTGCAGAGTTTCTAGGAGACCATCTCTATGAGGGGATCTTTTTAGCAGCTTTAGTTGAGACAATAGTTCCACCAATTCCTACTCTAGCAATATTTCCAACAGCAGGATTCTTGGCATCACAACAAGGTATTCCATTAATTGGTGTAATTCCTATGATTATTCTTGGTGCAATTGGTGCTACCATTGGAACTTCGGCAATCTATCTAGTTGCATTAAAACTTGGGCGAAAAGTTTTACTTCGCTATCTAAAATATGTCAAGGTATCAGAAAAAAAATTAGAACGAGTTGAGATTTGGTTTGCAAAGTATGGAGACAAAGCAGTATTTGTAGGAAGAATGATTCCAGTAATGAGGGAAATGATCTCAATTCCAGCTGGATTACTAAAAATGAGGATTCCAAAATTTGTACTGTATACATTTGCAGGTTCTTGTGTTTGGTCTACTGGAACAATTTTGGCTGGATACTACTTTGGAGAAGCCATAGGACTTGGAATATGAATAAAAATATAGCAATAATTATTGGAATTGCAATTTTTGTATTAATGGTGATATTTTTTGTTCCATTGATAGATGAGTTTGAAGTATTCAACTGTATTACAACACCATGTGAAATGCCAAAAATTACTATTCACCAATGGTTACATAATCAATATCCTACCATTAGCAATTTTGAGGAATGTATTGCTGCAGGCAACCCCGCCATGGAATCCTACCCACGACAATGCCGAACTTCTGATGGACAACACTTTGTTGAGGAAATTTCTGACTAGAATAATGAAAATAAAAATACCTCGTTGAAACAATGCTCTATTTGCCCAACGAGTATTCTTTACGAATTAGGACGTTCGTACATTAACTACATGAACTTGTAACATAAGAAGAGTGGAATTTTTCTTGTATTTCCTAGTCCATTGTGGCCAATTTAGAAAAATAAAAAGTGTTTAGAATTTAAATTATATTTTAAATAGGTTTAATTTTAAAAATTTAATTTCCACAATTCATTTAATTCATTTCTCATAAATTGTAGCTCTTCAATTCTTTTTAGTTCATTAGAAATTAAGATATCAAGTACTTTTTCAAACTCAATTCCCTCAAATATTGTGATTCGCTCTGAAATCATAGTTACTAGTCCTTTTTTATGCAATGCAGTCAGTAAATGATACGTTTCTGTTCTAGGAATTCTTTGGTCTTTGGAAATATCTTTTGCTTTTTTTGATCCATTTATGTTAAGATAGGCGTATACCCTTGATTCATTTTCTGTTAATCCTAATTTTATTAGGATCTTTTGTGCAGAATTTAAAATCTTATCATATCTTTGTATCTGACTCTCAGCTGGTTTTTGGACTTCAACTAATGCCATACATAGTACTAGCTAAATTATAACATAAGTACAAAGGAATTTTTTGTACATTTCAGGCTCCAAACTGGCAAAATCTATGATAAAATGGAGTTAATAGGTTATGAATTATTTTGATCTTGAATTTTTTTTGTAAGAAATTTACCAAAAAGGAATCTCAAAAACCAATGAAATTCCATACTCGATATATCAAAAGCTACTGTATGTTTAGTATGAGTCAAGAAGAATATAGTTCTGGTCCTCAATTGATAGGAGAATGGAAAGTTCCTTTGTCCTGTCCAAATTGTACTAGCATATTGTCTTTAGAAGGGTATGCTGTACCATTAAAATCCCTAAAAGCACAATATTGGCACGTCTGTACTCATTGTGGCTTTGAGCGAAGTGTAGATGATTTCAAAAGAGATTTACTCACTGTATAATCTGTAAATCTGCAAAAATCTGCTTATCTCTATTAATACTTGCGATGGTATCATCCGATATTCTTTATATGGAAAAGCCCTGAAATTTTGTAATGAAAAGTAGAGAACTTCTAAGCATTGTTTTATCTCTAATTATGGTATTTGGTGTATCTGCAGGTGCAGCATATGCCCAATCCGATAGTGTTAGTGTATCTGATTCAGTAGAAGTTACTGTTAGCACAGCAGAAGCCTCTGGTGATGTCAACGATAAAGTAGAAGTTGATGATTCAGCAGAAGTTGAAACTGTTGATGATGATACTAAAGAAGACTCTGATGATTCCAAAGATGGTAAATCTCAAGATCTTGATGATAGACTAGAATCTTTTTGTGATATGACTGACGAGGAAAAACGTCAATTCTTTGCAGAACATCCAAGACTAGAAGAATTTGCAGACAGAATAGCAAATCATTGTAATTGGTTTGGAGATGAACGAGAAAATGCAATTGATGCATTTCTTGAAGAACATAAAATACTAGTCGATGAGATGAAAGAAAATCACAAAGATATTACTGATCACAAAGCCAAATACGAAAAATTCTGTAAAATGTCACCTGAAGAGCGTGAGGCTGCAATTGATGATTCTGAAAGATTATCCAAAGTAACTGAATGGTGTGATATGTCACCTGAAGAAAGGGATGCTTTTAAGAAAGAACATCATGATACTGCAATGGATTTCAAAGACAAACATCATGACGCATTAGATAGAATGAAAGAAAATACTGACATTTCTCCACGTCTTAAATCAATGATCATGGACAAACATGAAGATTCTGATGATAGACGAGATGAAATCAGAATGAAATACGAAGAAAAGCGTGGTGATTTGAAGGAGAAAAAATCTGAACTCAAAATGAAATTCAAAAATCATATGGCTGAAATGAAGATCAAAATATCTGAAGAGCATAAATCTGCAATTTTGGATAGAGTAGCAGAGATGAAGGCCTTCAAGATGGAGATTCGTGAAAGATCATCAGAACTAACTGACGAGGATAAACAAGAACTTAGAGCAGAATTCATTGAAAAGGCAAAAGACATGCGATTAGTATGGATTTCACCACGACACCAAACAGCTGCAGGAATTGATGCAGAAGAAATTGAATGTCGTGAAGGATTTAGTCTTGTAATGAAAGAATCAAACGGAGTGCCATTGTGTCTAAACGCAGATACAGCACTTAAAATGATTGATCGTGGTATTGTAATTCCTACAATCTAACTTTCTTTTTTCTTTATCTAAAATTTAGATCCATGATACTATTTGTTCACTATATTTTTCCTCACCATCTAATTCCATCTTTCTATCAACAAAAAATGGCATAGTTTGGCATAGTTATCATACCTACAGAAATATCTAAATCACAACCATCCATGGAATAATTATCTTGGAACTACCACGTGGAATGAATGACTTTGAGGAAAAAGAAACTGCAAACATCGAGCATATCAGATATCATTTCAAGCAACTATCAAATCTGTATGGATTTTCATTTATGGATCCATCACCAATTGAACTATTATCTGTATTAGAAACTAAATCAGGTCCAGCAATCAAAGATGAAATCTATTATTTCAAAGATAAAGGAGATAGAGAAGTAGCACTACGATTTGACTTTACAGTTGGTCTGACAAGATATGTAACATCTCAAAAATCAATGAAGCTTCCAGCAAAACTATCAAGTTTTGGTGGAGTATTCAGATATGATGAGCCTCAAAAAGGACGATACCGATACTTTCACCAGTGGGATATTGAGATTTATGGAAAACCTACACTAGAATCAGAAGCAGAAATTATAGAACTAACATCCCGACTCTTTGATTCACTATTACTCAAAAATATCACAATTGACATTAACCACAGAAATTTAGTAGAGTCCTACATTAACAAAATTTTCAACTCCGATGATCCGCAACTAGTTGAACATATTTTACGAGCAGTTGATAAAATTGCAAAAAAATCAAAAGCAGACATTATAAAAGAATTTCAAGACAAATACGAAGTAGAAAAGCTAGAAAAAATTCTAGAGTTCTCACAAATCAAAGGAACAATCAAAGAAGTAGAACAATCATTTGACACCTCACAACTAGAGTCATGGGATGAGCTAAAAGATCTAGTTGATTCTCTAGAAAACCGTGGAGTCTCTAATATCCGAATTAATTTCGGAATAGTTAGAGGACTAGATTACTATTCAGGAATAGTCTTTGAGGTATTTGATAAAAACTCCACATTAGGAGCACTAGCTGGTGGAGGAAGATATGATTCACTAACTAAAGCATTTGGTAGAGAAGACATTGGAGCTACAGGAGTTGCAGGTGGAGTAGAAAGAATTATTCTAACAATGCAAGAGCAAAAAATAATTCCAGAAATCACACAAAAGCGAGTTGCAGTATTGTACATTAATGATGAGATGCAAAAAGTTGCCCATTCAATTACATCATTGTTACGTTTAGCTAATATTCCAACTGACATTGACTTGGTAGGACGTAATCTAAAAAAACAGATGGAAAATGCAAATACTGCAAGATTTGCAGTTATTGTAGGACCTGATGAACTAGAGCAAGGAAATGTTGTACTACGTGATATGATTAATGGAACAGAAGGAGTAATATCTTTAGAAAAACTTACTGAAGATCCAAACTCTATTTTTAATTTAGAAAAGCCCTAGTTAACATCATTATTTCAGAACCACTAGTTAAGGATCCTACTACTATGCCATGATTATTTGCAAGAATTCCAGAGGAGACATATGGAATTCCATTATTAATTGAGCTTTGCTCTACTGTTACGCCTAGTAAATTCGAAAATACCTTCATGTCTTTCTCATCAGCTTCTGGATGGATTACAGCACCCGTATTATTTGCAACAAGAACTACTCCTGTCTGATTAAATCCAGCTATTTTTTTCTGAATTACCTCAACTCCTAAAACATCCTTTATTGTTTGACAATCACTATCTGATAGCCAAGGAGATACTACTGCACCCTTATCATTTGCACAAATTACATTTCCAAGTGCAGTAAATTTTGATTCCAAAACTCCGACTTTTAAGTCCGTTTCTTTTTCCAATAAATCATACTCGTTTTGATATGCAGTTTTAGGAAGTAAGATTCCTTTGTTATTCATTACAGATAATGCACCAATTAGTCTAGTGTTTGCAATTGATGTATACAAGATATTTACATCAAGATATTTTGCAAGCTTTTCTGCTTTTGATTTAGCATAACCCATTGGAACTAAAGCTACACTATCATTGACCCTAATGTAGACTCCAAGGTTTGGTCCGCGATACACGTCAGACTTGAAAATATCCATTCCACAAATTGATCGTAGATCGTTATGAACGTAAGGAAATTCTCCTTCGTAGTTTGATCTAATACTGATAATTTCTGTTAATTCCGGTCTAGCTTTAAATAACATCTAAATTGAAATTGCTTTATGCCAATAGCAGAAAATTTTCCTCAAGGCCTAAAACCATTAGGAAAGATCTCAATTTCAGATGGTAACTTCCATATCATGTGGGGTCCTGGTAAAACAATAAACACAGATGGCTCTAAAGCTGCAGCATTAGCAGATGCAGATGTAGTAGCAGCATATGCAGCAAGAGGTGAAGAACAAGTTCCTTTAGGTGTTAGTGGTACAATGGTCGCAGTTGATTGGGATTCTTGTGTTGCAGATGGTGCATGTATAGAGGCATGCCCAGTACAGGTATTCCAATGGTATAGAACCGAAAAAGATATTCCAGCAAAAGATGTCATTGGACAAACCTTTGAGGGAACAGGAAGCGATGTCAAAGATGAAAGAAAAGATCTAACTGACAAGGCAGATCCAATCAGAGAACATGATTGTATTTGGTGTATGGCATGTGTATCTGTATGTCCTCCTCAGGCAATCAAAGTTGATCAGTCAAATGTGGAAGCACATGAGAATGCAGCTAAAACTCTATAAATAAAAGATTTAGTCCAGACTAATTTCGTCTAGATTTAAATAATATTCTGAAATTATCTTATCATGGCAGAACTAGTTATACCTGAAGACTTTTGTCAAACAAGCAAACCAGTAGGAAAGACAAGCCATTCAGATGGCGAGAATTTTCACTGGATCTGGGGCAAAGGAAATCCAAAAGGCTCAGCATTCGATAATGATGATGTAAAGGCAGCTTATGCAGAACATGGAGAGAAACAAGTTCCTCTAGGAATTCATGGAACAACTGTCGCAGTTGATTGGGATTCATGTGTTGCAGCAGGTGAATGCTTTGGTGTATGTCCTGTTCAAACATTTCAATGGTATAGAACCGAGAAAGACATTCCAGCAGTAAAATGTCTTGGTGAAACCTTTGAAGGTACTGGTTTGACAGAAGCAACTGAAAGATTAGACGCTTCAGACAAATCACAACCAATCAGAGAACATGATTGTACGATTTGTATGGCTTGTCAAGAAGTCTGTCCTCAAGGAGCTATTCGAATTGAAGCAGCTAATTTGGAATGGCATGAAAAAGCAGCTGGTACATATGTAAAAATGGAATCAAGCGGCGGACCTCATCAACACTAATTAAAGAATTTTTTTCTTTTTTCTTATTTTTCTATTTCATATCAACAAATTTTAATCACTTTTTTGCATCATTTTTTGCAGAGGTCGCCTAGCTCGGTAGGGCGCGGGCCTTGAGAGCCTGTGTGCGCAAGCATACGGGGGTTCAAATCCCTCTCTCTGCGTTTTTATTTTTGATAATTTACAATGCATAGATTTTGACGATTTATTAGACATTACAGTAATGATAGTAACATGGCACAACAACTATCAAAAAAGCAAAGTTGTCCTAGATGTGGTAAAACTAAACTAATCACTGATGAAGAAACAGCTGAACTGTTTTGTGGCAAGTGTGGATTTGTAATTACTGATAGAGTAGAAAATAGCGGACCAGAAAGAACATTCTCAGATAGTACCACAAACAAATCTAGAACTGGAGATAGAGCATCATTAACAAGACATGATCAGGGTTTAAGTACAATAATTAATCCAATCAATAAAGATTCTTCTGGAAATCCATTATCTACATCCATGAAATCATCAATTAAACGATTACGTATTTGGGATAGTCGAAGTCGCACCAAGGACTCTACTGATAGAAATCTGCAACTAGCATTAGGAGAACTACTCAAAATGAAAGAGAAATTATCTTTATCTGATCCTATAGTTGAAAAAGCAGCTTACATTTACAGAAAAGCTCTAGAAAAAAAACTTGTCAGAGGAAGATCCGTTTCAGCATTAATAGCTGCAACACTTTATGCTGCATGCCGTGAATCTGGCACTCCAAGAACTCTTAATGATATTTCAAGTACAATTAACATTACAAGAAAGAATCTTGCAATTTGTTACAGATTGATAGTAAAAGAATTAGATTTGAAGATGCCTGTAGTTGATTCAATTCAGTGTATTGCACGAATTGCAAGTCAGATAGGTCTATCAGAAAAAACTAAACGTAATGCAATGAAAATTCTCAAAAAAGCAGAACAAAATCAGGCTGTATCTGGAAAAGACCCAATGGGATTGGCAGCATCTGCATTATATCTTGCAAGTATTGAGACTGATGAGCATACAACCCAAAAAACACTTGCCATGGCTGCAGGTGTTACTGAAGTGACAATCAGAAATAGATGTAAAAGTCTAAAATCTTTGGATTCTCTGAGTTAGCTTTCTAATTTTGCAAGTTCTGCTAACATTGCAGATAACTGAATTTCAGAATTTGCTCCAACTAAAATTCTATAATCATATTTTGCAATTACTTGTAAAATATCTGATAGTTTATCATGTTTTGATTTGAAAACAGCTGAATTGAGATACTTTAGGAAATCTGATTCAGACATTCCATAAACTTTGATTAACTCTATCATTTTCTCTCTTGCTTCTGCAACTTTTCCAGATAGTGCAATTTTTAGAACATCATCAACATCACTAATCTTTGTTAGTCCAGCTGATGACTTTACATTTGCTTCTGTGATTCCACCAAGACTTGCAGTTGCTTGCATTAGGTTGATTGCATGTCTTAAATCCCCTTCTGAATAATCATAAATTTCCTTTAGACCTTTTTTGTCTGCTTTTACTTTTTCTTTTTTGGCAATTTCTTCTAGTCTAGTAATAACATCTTCTTCAGGAATTGATGTAAACTTGAAAGATGCACATCTGCTTTGAATTGGTTCTATTATTTTAGATACATTATTTGCAATTAGAACAAATCTACAAATTCTTGCCGTATCCTCAATAATTCTCCTAAGTGCAGTTTGAGCATCTGAAGTCATTTCATCTGCTTCATCTAAAATAATAATCTTGAATGGAATATCTACCATTCCTGCATATCTTGAAAACTTTTTTACTTTTTCTCTAACCATTCCAATCCCCCTCTCATCAGATGCGTTTAACTCAAGAGTGTAGTCTCTAGCATATTTCCCCAAGATTTGTCTTGAAATACATAATGCAGTACTTGTCTTGCCTACTCCTGCAGACCCAGAAAATAACAAATGAGGCATATCAGTTGGGTCTTTGATTAGAGCTTCTAGACTACCAATAATTTCTGTCTGGTTTACAACTTCTGAAAGTTTTGTTGGTCGATACTTTTCCACCCACATACCAGTTGCAGTCATGAGTACTTTTGGTTCAATTCCCATTAATAAATCCGAATTGGTTATTGTGATATACCGTAAATTAAAATCAAATCAGCCTATTTTCTATGCGATCAGCCTGAGATTAATTAGGATCAATTGATCTCACTAAATGGTTAACAGAATTGATCGATCCGGTACTTGAGGGTCTTCAGGACGATAAGTGATCTCGCATGGACATAGATAAGATAGAAAAAGTGCATTCAATTGGATATCGCCTAAAGGATGCTAAAGTTACAGTTAATCGTGATTTCAAATTCAATGTTGCAGGAATAAAGATTGAAGGAACTCAAGGTGAAGTAAATAACATGCCTCAGTGGGTTGGAAAGATACTATCTGATAATGATCTGACAACAATGGATTCTCCAGATATGGTTACTGAACTAAAACAAGCATTATCGAAAGAAAAAATAGTTGGACAATACGATATATCTACACTTGATCCTCACTTTTACATTAAACTAAAAGCATCAATGCAGACATTAAACCGTGATGACTTTGATCGTGTTGAAAGCATGATGTTAGAATTATTTAGAATGAGACGAGGTAAGCTAGTGAAACTTGCAGATTCTAGTAAGCTTAATTCAGAGTTGTACAACAAGTTAACTGTTGAAGAAAATATTTTCTTTAAAACAATTCATGAGAACAGTATAGAGTTTGAAAAACAAATTAAAGGAGATTTAAATGAGTAAAACTGAAGAAGTAACTTATTCTCCATCAGGATTATCTGATAAAGTAAAAGACTTTTTGATAAGATACAAAGACAAATTTGGTAATTACAAGTACGTTGATGCAATTGATTCAATGATGCCCAAACGTGCAAAATCTATCCATGTAGATTACAATGACTTGGTAATTGAACCCGAATTTGAAAAAATATTCTCTGCAAATCCAGATCAAATATTTGATGCATTCTCTAGAGCAATTAAAGAAGCACTACAAACAAGATTCCCTGATTATGCTGAAAAAATTAAAGATGAAGTTCGTGTAAGACTAGTAAACTATCCCCTTGAAAGAAGCCTAAGACAAATCAATGCTGAAACTATTGGAAAAATTACCAGTGTTTCAGGAATGGTAGTTAGAGCATCAGAAGTAAAACCTCTTGCAAAAGAACTAGTCTTTGTTTGTCCTGATGAGCATCAAACTAAAGTAATTCAACTAAAAGGAATGGATGTTAAAATTCCTGTCGTATGTGATAACCCAAATTGTAAACATCGAGACTTTGAGCTAAAACCTGAGGCAAGCAAGTTTATTGATTTTCAGATTCTTAGATTACAGGAACTCCCTGAGGATTTACCTCCAGGACAACTTCCTCATTATATTGATGTCACAACTAGGCAGGATTTAGTTGATAATTCAAGGCCTGGGGATAGAATTATCCTTACAGGAGTAGTTAGAGTAGAACAAGAATCAGTTGCAGGAGTTCAGAGAGGCCATAGTGGGTTATACAGATTAAGAATTGAAGGAAATAATATTGAATTTTTAGGTGGACGTGGTTCTAAAACTGACAGAAAAATAGCAAGAGAAGAAGTTTCCCCTGAAGAAGAAAAAATGATCAAAGCATTGAGTCAAAGCCCTAATGTATATCAAAGACTAATTGATTCATTTGCTCCTCACATTCAAGGACATGAATTAATCAAAGAGGCTATTTTGTTACTTATTGTTGGTTCTAATCAAAGACTATTAGGTGATGGAAGTAAGATTAGAGGAGATATCAACATATTTCTAGTTGGAGATCCTGGTACTGCAAAAAGTGAGATGCTAAAGTTCTGTGCAAGAATTGCACCAAGAGGTTTGTATACTTCTGGCAGAGGTTCAACTGCTGCAGGACTTACAGCTGCTGTAGTTAAAGACAAAACAGGAATCATGATGCTAGAAGCAGGTGCAGTTGTCCTTGGTGATCAAGGACTTGTGAGTATAGACGAATTTGATAAGATGAAACCAGAAGATAGAAGTGCTTTACACGAAGTTATGGAACAGCAATCAGCAAGTATTGCAAAAGGTGGTATTGTAGCTACACTAAATGCTAGAACTTCAATTTTAGCTGCAGCAAACCCAATGTATGGAAAATATGATCCTTTCAAAAACATTACAGAAAATGTAAACTTGCCAATTCCACTACTTACAAGATTTGACTTGATCTTTGTTGTAAGAGATATCCCATCTAAAGAAAAAGATGAAAGAATTGCTAGACACATTATTGCATTACATACTCCTCAAGGAACTGACAAACATTCTGTAATTGATGTTGATTTACTAACAAAATATCTTTCATATGCAAAACGTGGTGTTCCTACCTTGACAAAAGAGGCTGAAGAAAAGATTCTTGCATATTACCTTCAGATGAGAAACGTAGAATCTGAAGAGATGATTACAGTCACACCAAGACAACTAGAGGGAATTATTAGACTCTCTACAGCAAGAGCAAGATTACTCATGAAAGATACGGTAGAAGAAGATGATGCTGAGCGTGCAATCTTCCTAATTGAGAGTATGCTTCAGGATGCAGGAGTAGATGTCAACACCGGAAAGGTAGACCTTGGAGTGTTACAAGGAAGACCAAGAAGTGAGGTTTCAAAGATGCAATTATTCATGGATGTTCTCAAAGGACTTGAAGGTGATAACAAGGTGCCAGTAGAAGAAAAGACATTTGTCAAGGAACTTGAAAAGAGTGATAAATTCACTGAAGAAGAGGCAAGAAACTACATTCGAAGAATGCTCAGAGAAGCATCTATTTATGAATCAAAACCCGGTCATTATAACCGAGTATGAAAATAGAAAATCTAAATCTCCCTGACTCTGCAATTAAATTTCTAAAATCACAAGGTTTTAAAAAATTATATCCTCCACAAACTGAAAGTGTAGAATCTGGGTTACTAGATGGGAATAGCATTCTAATTTCTGCTCCTACTGCAAGTGGAAAAACTCTGATTGCAATGCTTGCAATGATTAGTTATCTTTCTAAGAATGATGGTAAGGTGATTTATCTTAGTCCCTTACGTGCATTAGCTGCTGAAAAATTTTCAGAATTTAAAAAATTAGAAAAAGTTGCTTTAGGAAGAAAAATCAAAGTTGGTATATCTACTGGAGACTTTGAAAATCTTGAAAAGAATTTGGAAAAAAATAACGTGTTAATTTTGACAAATGAAAAAATGGATTCTATTATTAGACATGGTGCTGAATGGGTTGAGGAAATTGGACTTGTAATTACCGATGAAGTCCATTTGATTGGAGATGAAAATCGAGGCCCAACACTTGAGATGATTCTTACACAACTAAAATTATTGGAGACAAAACCTCAGATTGTAGGTCTTAGTGCCACTATCACAAATTCTGATGAGATTGCAGATTGGCTTGATTGTAAATTGGTAAAAAATAATTGGAGACCAGTACCTCTAACCGAAGGAGTCTGTGATGCAGGTGAAGTTACTATGAGTGATGGCAAAACCTTTACAGTTGAACGTACTATATGTGGAACTCCTATTGATTTAGGCGTACAATCAGTTAAAGAAGGAGGTCAATCCTTGGTGTTTGCAGAAACTAGAATGCGTTCAAAATCTCTTGCAACAAAAGCTGCAGATATTATATCGCAGATTTTAGAAAAAAAAGAGTTAAGCGAATTAGAAAAGACCTCAAAAAAAATTCTAGCTGAAAATGAACATACAGAATTAGTAAAGACATTGGCAATTCTTGTAAAAAAAGGAGTTGCATTTCATCATGCAGGATTAAATCAAAAGTGTAGAGAAACAATAGAAGCAGAATTTCGTAAAGGAACAATCAAGTTACTATCATCTACTCCAACCTTAGCTGCAGGAGTTAATCTTCCAGCAAGAAGAGTTGTAATTTCAAATGTTAATAGGTATAATGCAAAAGTTGGGGCAAATAGACCTATTAGTATATTAGAGTACAAACAACTTTGTGGTAGAGCTGGAAGACCACAGTATGATGATTATGGAGAATCAATAATTGTTGGAAATGGAAACACTGAAGATTTAATTGATTATTACATTAATGGAGAACCAGAACCAATAATTTCAAAAATTACTGATGATAAATCTTTACGTACTCATATACTTAGTGTAATTGTTACACATCCTGGAATAAAAAAAGATGAGATTTTAGAATTTTTCTTGCAAACATTAGGTGGATTACAATCAAGAAAACCTACAATAAAGTTTGCAATTGATATCTCTTTACGTTTTCTTTCTAGTGCATATTTGATAATCAAAAAAGGTGAAAGATATGCTGCTACAGAATTTGGAAAAAAGACATCAATGTTGTATATTGATCCATTAACTGCAACACACTTTAGAGATGCTATTGAAAATGTATCTCAAGATAGAAAACATACATTTGGATTCTTGCATTTGATCTCAAATTGCGAGGAATTTTTCCCCAAATTCTCACTTCGAAAAAAGGATTATGAATCTGCCAGTCTTTTGATAGAAAACAATTCTTCAGAATTGCTTGAACCAATTTCAGAATATGATTGCTCAAGAAGCCTTTTGGCCTTACAAGCATGGATTACAGAATCTTCAGAACTATCACTCTCTGATAGCCTTGGTATAGAGTCAGGAGACATGCATAGGATGACAGAAACGGCAAATTGGCTTTCATACTGCCTTAGAGAGATCTCCAAGCATGTTGAGAGGGCGGATTTGCTTGAAGAACTTGATAATCTAAGAAAAAGAATCGTTTATGGAATTCGAGAGGAATTACTTGAACTTGTTAAAATCAAAGGAATTGGAAGAGTTAGAGCTAGAATTCTATACAAACATGGAATTAAGAACCTAGATGAGTTAGCAAAGATTCCAGTGAATAAATTAGCAGAAATCGATAAAATTGGTTCAACCCTTGCAGATAACATTAAGTCTGAATTAAGAAAAGTTAGGTAATTGATTGAACTAATACTTCCAGCAGTAGTTTCATGCATAATTGCGTTTTTTGTTGTGTTTGTCATGACTCCTCCTTTAATTAAATTTCTAGAAAAAAGAAATCTTACAGTCAAAGATGTAAACAAAAAAGACGATGTCATGGTTGTTAGACCAGGCGGACCATCTATAATTGTAGGAATTATCGCATCAGAAATTGTTCTTTATGCATTTTTACAATTAAATGAAATTCTTGCCATAATTATTACAACATCTATAGCTTTTGTAATTGGATATATTGATGATAAAAAAGTAATGAGCGGTTGGTTCAAACCAGTTGCACTTGCAATTGCAGCAATTCCACTTATTGCATTTGGTGCATATAATTCAGATCTTGCTTTTCCATTATTTGGAACAGTACAAATTCCAATACTTTATCTTGCTTTGATAGTTTTGATAATTCCTATTACTGGAAACACAATTAATTCTATTGATGTTCTAAATGGAGTTGCTAGTGGCTTTATGGTAATTGCAAGTTTTTCATTATCGATATGTTTGTTTATAGTACAAAATTATGAAATTGCAATAGTTAGTTTACCGTTAGGATTTGTTTCATTAGCTTTTTACAAATACCATAAAATTCCAAGCAAAATTTTTCCTGGAGATTCGGGTGCACTGACATTTGGTGCAATGTATGGTGCAATTGCAATTGTAGGTGGTGTGGAAATTCTAGCAGCAGTTGCGCTATTACCTGCTGTTATCAACTCATTTCTGTTTCTATCAAGCGTAAAACGAGTAACAGAGCATAGACAGATCAAGACAAAGCCTGTAGAGCATACTGATGATTTCCGACTAAAGGCAACTGATGACAAGACTGCACCTGTTACTTTGGTAAGATTGATACTTGCAGGAGGACCATTATCTGAAAAACAGGTTGGATTTGCAATCTTTAAACTTGCTATATTTTCAGGAATTTTAGCCATAATTACTGCATTTATGATGGGAGTTTCTCTTTGAAGTCTGCTCTTTTTGGATTTTTGTTTGGAATGTGGATTTTGATACTTGTTGGAGGCGGAATAGCTGTTACAATATTGGGACCCTTTTCTATTTCTGGATTTGATGAATTTGATCGGTTTATTGGGTCTGTAATTAAAGCAATAGTTGCAATCCTTCTTGTTGTAATGTGGATTTTAATTTTATCTAAATTAAAAAACTGGATTTTCAGAAAAGAGATAAAATCCTAACTTTCTTTCCATGCTCTTTGCTTTTTGTTATATTCTTCTCTAGTGTATCTGATTGTAGCTGGGGAACCAATAACTACAGAATTTTCAGGAACATCTCTTGTTACAATTGCACCCATTCCAACAACACTATTTTTTCCTATCGTAACTCCTGCTTTGATTACTGCACGTGCATTAATTATCGCATTATCTTCAATTGTAACACCTATCATTTTGTTACACATGGGGTAGGGATCATTTGTTAGTATTACTGCTGGACCTATGAACACATTTTTTCCAATTCTAGATAGAGGTGGAATGTATGCTTGACCTTCTATCTTTGTGTTTTCGCCAATCTTTACATTGTAATCAATATGTACAAGAGAGCCAATCTTAACATTATCTCCAATCTCTACATCATCTCCAACATATGAAAAATGCCAAATCTGTACATTCTGACCAATTTTCGCTTTTTCAGAAATAAAATTTGTAACCATTATTTTACAAATGCCATGGGTTTGCCTTTGTGATGATTTTTTCAGGTAATTTATCTTTGTTAATTTTTAGAAATTCCATTTCTTGTTTTTTATCTCTTAATTCGTCAGGAAGCATTATTGGAATATCCTCAATAATTGGATAGAATCTAGAGCATTTTGAGCAAAATAATACTCCTTCAGATACCATGCTATCTTTTTCTTTAATTTCAAATAATTCTAAAGGATAATTTTTGTCAATTGGACATGCCAAAATATCCATCATTGTTTTATTCATTTTAGATCTAGATAGATTGGTATTCCTTTTTGACTAGATAAAAGTGCAGCTTCTGCAATCTTTGTTACATTTACTGCTTCTTGTGCTTTGACAACTAGTTCATTTTTACCTTCAATCGCTCCTAGAAAACTCTGAATTTCTAATAATAATGGCTCTTCTTTTTTGTTTTGAATGGTTTCAGGTTCATCATTTTTCTCTACAATAATTTCTTGAGTGATAAAATCTGATGTAATTATTGCATCAGTACATACAGCATTAAATTTTCTCACTTTTTTTGGTGTAATCCAGTTTGATGTAATTATTGCAATCTTGTCATTTTTGTATCCAAGCATAATACTTGCAAAATCTTCATGTTCGTGTTTTATTTTACCTGCTCTGGCAAATACCACATGAGGCATATCATCAAACAACCAATTTGCAGTATCAATATCATGAACTGAAGTATCATGAATTATTCCAACATCTTTGATATGGAGAGGCATTCTATTTTCACGATGAAATTCTAACATTAACAAATCCCCAAATTTCTTTTCACTAACAAATTTTTTCACCACACCTACTGCAGGATTAAAACGTTCAATATATCCACAAGTTAGAATCACTTTATTTTTCTCTGCAAGTTTAGCAAGTTTTTCACCATCTTCAGATTTGTATGTCATTGGTTTTTCTACAAAAACATGTTTTTTTGCCTCCAACAGTTTTGTTGTAATTTCTACATGAGTTAATGTAGATGTTACCACAAATGCAGCATCAAATTCTTCTGAACTTAGTAGATCATCTAGCGATTCATAATGATTTACAGAATATTTTTCTCCATATTCTTTACTTCTTTGAGAATCTTTATCACAAATTGCAGAAAGTACACCTAATTGAGATAAAATTCTGATATGATGTTTGCCCCATCCACCAATTCCAATTTGAACAATTTTCATCTAATACACCGAAGTTAACCAATGAGAATAATTGTCATTTTTGTTCATTACTATGTCTGTATACTCTTGCATCATCTTCTTTGTTATTATACCTGGTTTACCATTACCTACTTTCTTTGAATCCATTGATATGATGGGTGTAATTTCAGCTGCTGTTCCTGTTAGAAAAATCTCATCAGATATAATTAATTCACTTCTTGTAACGTATCTTTCAACAACTTCAATATCTAAATCTCTTGCAATTTTGATTACTGCATCACGAGTAATTCCTTCAAGTGCTGATGATGCTAGTGATGGTGTTATCAACTGTCCATCTCTCACAATAAAGATATTTTCTCCTGGCGCTTCACTGACACTTCCATTATGATCAAGTAAAATTGCTTCATCAACACCATTTCTTTTTGCTTCTTGTGTTGCGATAATAGAATTTAGATAGTTCCCCCCCATTTTTGCTTGGGAAGGAGTAGCCATATCTGAGAATTTTCTCCAAGATACAACTCCTGCTGAAATTCCATTTTTGTTAAATAAATCTCCAAAAACAAATGTAAAAATTGCAACATTTGTAGGAGCCTTTTCAGTTACATGTAGATTTATTCCATAATCGCCTACAAAATAAAATGGTCTTATGTAACATGATTTCTTGATCTTATTTTTTCTACAGATTCCTGTAATTGCATCAGTAATTACTTTATCAGAAAAATTAAGTGAAATATCATAAAACTTTCCTGATCTTCTAAATCGCTTCACATGTTCATCTAGTCTAAAAACATGAAGATTTCTTCCATTCCAATATGCCCTTATTCCCTCAAAGATTGATGTTCCGTAGTGAATTGCATGGGTAGTAATTGGAACTTGAGCCTTTTCTGTAAGAACATACTTTCCATCAAACCAGACATATTTTGAAAGCGGAAGTTTCATATGAAAATTTTACTGGATGTGTATTAATTTATTTTCAATTAGTATTTTTTATCCCTTTTTGCTTTAACTATATCCTTCTTTAGGGAATTTCATTCCTGCAACTCTTGTAGTCATGTCATCAGTATTTGCAAATTTCTCTACTGTTTTCCATTCTTCTTCTATTATTTTGACTATGCTTTCTGGGACATCTTCTTTCCATGTGGATTCTTTTCCAAGTGCAGCATCAAACAATTTTTCTTTAACAGACGATGCAGAAATTGATTTTCTTTCTCCTATCTTTGGTTTTAGTCTGTATATTTTTAGCATGTATCCTTCAGCTTTATCACCTGTGTAAGAAAAAAAATCTCCCTCTACTCCAGTAAGAATCTGTTTTCTTAATTTCCATGATCTTCGTCTTACCAATGGAGGTAGATATTTTTTAAATGGAGAAAAAAATGCATAGTCATCAGTAATTTGAATTGAATCTCCAAACACAGCCATCAGCATTTTTTTCCTAGTTTCAAAATTAAATGGAAAACTTTTACTGTTGATCTCTCTATTCCCATCTTTGAAAACTACAGGCATGACTTTAACAATATCAGCTTCTTTTTTCAATCCTGAAATAATTTCAACATGTGCATTAGTTACTGGATTTAGATGCGCAAGATATAGTGCAGTAATCAATTACATTCACCAGATAAATCCTATATTTCAATGATTGACTTTTAAAAAATTATTCTTTTTTAAAAAAATTCTATCCATATGATTCGTATTTAACTTCAAAGCTTCCATCTTCACGTTTGTCTTGTTGTGTTACAAAGTCTTTTGATTTTAAAAAGTCCATTGCACCATCTATTGTTCCCTGCCAACCACAAATGTAGAATATTGTGTTTTCTTTGGTAATTTTTTCACCTACTAATTCTTCTAGTGCTGACATTCCATTATCTCTAGGTCTTAGGAATGTTTCGACCCTTCCAACTTGACCTGCCCATGATCTATTAAACCATTCTTGAGGTCTACTAATTGCAGCTCTGTACTTAAAGTTCCACTCGTCTTTACCTCTAGCAATACTCTCACTTTCAAGAGAACTTAGCAAATCTTTGTAACTTAACTCATCAACGTAACTGGCACCATGTAAAACTATGATTTCTCGTTTATCTCCAATATCATGAAAGTGCTGTACATAACTGACAAATGGTGCAAGGCCTGTACCTCCTCCTATACAAACAATTCTTCTGTTATCTTTTTCTCCATTTTCAAGTTCTTCATTAATCATTAGTGCTTTACCTGTAGGTTTTAACCAAAGAATTTCATCTCCTTCTTTTGCATTAAATAATTGTGTAGTTAATCTACCTGGGAGTGGTTTTCTAACCCATCTGATTACAAACTCCATGTAATCTTTATTTTCTGGATGAGATGCAATTGAATATGCTCGTCTAACAATCTTTCCACCTTCTACAGGATTTGGTAATCCTAATGTAATGAACTGGCCTGCTTGAAAGTCTGGAACTGGACCTTCTTTTGGAACTATTCTAATAATTACAAGATCCTCTTTTAATAATTGCACATATGTAATAGTGGCTTTGTTATCTACTACCATAACAATCCAATCAACATACTCATGGTTAAATATATTGTGTTAATTTCATAACGTCGATTTCAATTAAATCGCTAAACGTTAATACCCAATTCAGAAAGTGTTATACAATCAGAATTCTGATAATTGGGCCGGTCGTCTAGTCCGGTAGGATAGGTGCATGGCATGCATCGGATCAAGGGTTCAAATCCCTTCCGGTCCACTAACTTTTTTTTAATTGGGAAAGTAATTTTTCTATTTCGGGATCTTTTTCTCTATTGATTTCTTTTATTTGATCTTCTGAAATTGTGATATTTAGATCAATAATTGCTTGAATAGCACTTTTTCTTACTTCTAAATTAGAATCTGACAGAGATTCAAGAAAAATTTCTTTAGCTTCATGAGCTTTAAGATGTCCTAGTGCACCAATTGCACATGATCTGACCATAGAATGTTCATCTTTTGTAAGTTTTATAATTTCTGGAATTGCAGTTATTTCATTTCTATTTGCTAATACTAATGATGCAAAACCTCTGATATTTTTGCTTGCAGAATTCAAACTTTTAATTAAGAAACCTGAAATTTTATTTTCATTTAATACAAGTGAACTAAATGCTTCTCCTCTAACTTGAATATCATCATCATCTAATTTCGAAATTATTTTTTCTAAAATCTCTGGATTATCTGTGCAATCCAAAGTTTGTAAAATTTCGATTTTTTCTTCACAACTCCCTAATTCTAAAACTTTCGAAATATTTTCCAAATTCTGAACAAATTACTCTTTTCTGGTTAATAATACTTCAAATTTTTCAAAAATTTTTATCAAATTCAAAAAAACCCTTTTAGCTTTAAATTATCCCTAAACACCAAAATTTACATGTCCAACGAACTTAACGAATCCAGAGACACCATATTCATTGGTAAGAAACCATTGATGGCATATGTTACATCAACACTAATTCAATTGGCAAACTTACCCGCCGTTCACATCAAAGCTAGAGGCATGAGCATAGGTCGTGCTGTAGATGTAGCTCAAATCATCGCAAGAAAGACAGAAACTGCAGGCTACGCTATCGGAGATATTAAAATTGGCTCAGAAGCATTACAGTCACAAGACGGTAGAACAAGAAACGTATCAACAATAGAAATTGAAGTAAAGAGAAACACGACATAACTATACTTTACTTGAAATTTTTTCTTTTATTCTCTTTTTAAAAACCTAAACTTCTTTTCCATCTTTCTGAACTTTGGTAGCTCAACTAAATCATTAAACTGATCAAAATTCACAACTTTTTGTTTATATTTTGTGGTATTTCCTGACTTCTTTAACTCTTTTAGAATGTTCATAGTTGCAAATGTATTAGCATACAAAACAGATAGCGGGTAGAGAATTATTTTAAATCCCATCTTGTTTAATGTTCCAGCTGGACTCAATGGTGTAGCTCCACCTTCAATCATGTTTGCAACCAATGGGGCATTGATCTCTTTTCCAATCCTTTTCATTTCATCTAATGATCTTGGGGCTTCTACAAATATTGCATCTGCCCCTGTTTTCTTATTTTGTTTTCCACGTTCAATAGCTGCATCTAATCCTTCAGTAGCTCTTGCATCTGTTCTTGCAACAATTATGAAATCTTTGCTTTCTCTTGCATCAAGTGCGGCTGATAATTTTTCAGTATATTCTTCTTGTGTAATTACTTCTTTTCCTTGCATGTGTCCACATCTTTTAGGCCATCTTTGATCTTCGAGAAAAATCCCTGCAGCTCCTGCTGATTCTAACTCCTTTACTACTTTCCATACACTCAAGGCATTTCCATATCCTGTATCTGAATCTACGATTACAGGTACTGAAACTGATCTGCATATACGTCTCGCATTATCTACTGTTTCTGTAGCCCCAATAAATCCATAATCTGGCATTCCAAATAGACTTGCAGATGTTCCATAACCTGTTTGGAACATTGCCTCAAATCCAACTTTTTGGGCAATTTTTGCACCTAATGCATCATAAACTCCTGGAATGACAAGTGGTTTTTTTGATTTTAATCTGTTTTTCAAATTTTTCATAATTGTATTCTCTCTCTGAATTATTTATGATTTTAATCAAAAATTATTCTATATTATTTTAGATATTTTCTGGGTTTGATTCTTTAAGAAACTATCAAAGTAATTTTTCTATATTACTATTCAATCTTAATTTCTTTACCTTTTTTCTTTACTTCATTTCCTTGAATTTTCTTTAATTCTGATTCAAGAAATTGCTTGTATTTCTTTGTCTCTTCATCAGTCATATGAGCAAAATTTGAACTTAGGATAGAACCCATCGATGAAATCTTTTCTAATAGATCTATGGCAACAAATCTTCCTGCATTACCTAGTCTAAATAAAACCTCTAATTGCTTTCTAACAATATCGTTTATCTTATCTACATCATCTGCCGTTTCTGTTCCTTTTTTTGTTAGTTGATATCTTCCATCTTTAGTTTCTTCAATTAATCCTTCATCTAGTAATCTACCTAACAATGGATAGATCAATCCTGGAGATGGTTTCCAAATTCCGTTACTTTGTTCAACTGCATAATCGATGATCTCTTTTCCAGTATGAGTTTTCTTTTTCAATAACTCTAAAATGAAATATCTTGAAAATCCTCTAGGAATTGAACTTCCCACTCTCTGAAACCACTCAGAAATCATCACTAGTGATATCACTAGTGATATATTTTAATATTTGGAATCGCACCTCTCAATTACTACATATTTAACCCACTCAAAGCAACTTTGTCTGAAAAATGGTCGATTCTATCGAATTTGATTTAATAATTTGTGGTTCTGGTCTTGCTGGATTAAGAGCCGCAATAGCGGCTGCAAAAAAGGGACCAAATCTCAAAATCGGCATTGTTTCAAAATTACAAGTTATGCGTTCTCATTCTGTATCTGCAGAAGGAGGAACTGCAGCAGTGATTTGTGAAGATGAAGGTGATACTATTGAATCACATATTTATGATACTGTAAAAGGGAGTGACTTTCTAGCAGACCAAGATGTTGCTGAAAAACTTTGTGTAGAGATACCAAAAGAAATCTATCAATTAGAACATTGGGGAATGCCCTGGTCTAGAAAAGATGATGGTAGAATTGATCAAAGAAACTTTGGTGGTTATAGTTTTCCAAGAGCAACTTATGCATCAGATAAAGTTGGATTCTTTGAAATGCAGACCTTGTATGACACATGTCAGAAATATGAAAATATTGAATATCTTAACGAATGGTTTGCAACATCCATTATTCATGATGGAAAACGATTCATGGGACTTACTGCAATAGAACTATCTTCTGGTACATTTTACACAATCAAAGGTAAAGCTCTTATCATTGCAACTGGCGGCGCTGGACGATTGTACAGCTTTTCAACTTACTCCCTATCATCAACTCCAGATGGTTTGGATATGGGGTTACGTGCTGGTATGGCACTAAAAGATATGGAGTTTGTGCAATTTCATCCAACAGGAATTTTACCATCTGGAATTTTGATTACAGAAGGTGCAAGGGGAGAAGGTGCTTATCTGCTTAACAACCAAGGTGAACGATTTATGAAAAACTATGCTGAAAGTAAAATGGAATTAGCTCCACGTGATATTGTATCAAGATCAATGATGACAGAAATTCAAGAAGGTCGTGGGTTCAAACATGAAACTGGGGCTGATTGTATGAAACTTGATTTACGACATATTGGAGATGAAACGATTAAAGAGAAATTAGGTGGAATTAGAGAAATATCTATCAAATTTTCTGGTATTGATCCTGCTAAAGAATTACTTGATGTTAGACCTGTTTGTCATTATATGATGGGTGGACTTCATACTGATATTCAAGGTGCAACAGAAATACAAGGAGTTTGGGCTGCAGGTGAGGTTGCTTGTAATAGTGTTCATGGCTCAAATCGCTTAGGCGCAAATTCAACCTCTGAATGCATAGTTTGGGGTAAAATTACTGGAGAATTGGCAGTGGAGTATATTCAAAAGGGCACCCCATCAAATCCTTGGCCTCATCATTTGGTTGAAGCAGAAGAAAAGAGAATCTATGATGGAATATTTAGAGGAAATGGTGATGTAAATCCATATGAAATTAGACAACAGCTTACTGACACTATGAGTGAAAAGGCATATGTCTACAGAAATGAAACTGATTTAGTTGCAGGTCTCAAAAAGATTCGTGAGCTAAAAACACAGACTTGGAAACATGTTGATGACCAGGCAAAAGAGTATAATACTAACTTTTCAAATGTCATGGAACTTGATTCTATGTTTAGGGTAGCTGAGATTGTATTGCTTGGTGCAATTAACAGAAAAGAATCTCGTGGTGCACATGCAAGAACTGATTATCCTAAACGTGATGATGTGAACTTTTTACATCATACACTTGTTTATTATGATCCAAATGAACCAATTATGAAAACACATCCAGTCACAATTACTAAGTACAAGCCAGTTGAAAGGAAGTATTAGATGACTCAAGACGAACATAAAGAAGGCATTGGAGGAATGTTCAATCCAACTCGCTATGGGATTGAAAGAGTTGCATATTGGTTAATGCGATTAAGTGGATTGGGACTCTTGGCATATTTTATAGCTCACATTTATGAAACGAGTAATATTCTTCGTGGTCAAGTTGGTTGGGATGAAATGATGCAGATGACACAAACCCTTGAGGGACATATTATTTTAGCAATTGTAATTGGAATGTGTGTATTTCATACTGTTAATGGAGTTAGGGTGATGTTAGGATACGGAGGAATTGGTGTAGGAAAACCTGCTAGACCTGATTACCCTTATGAACCAGCATCTCAAAACTATAGACACAAGATAGGTATCTACTCCTCAATTGTTCTTGCAGCAGCTGCAATGATGTATGGGCTAGCGGTAATGTTTGGTGAATAAGATGAGAGAAAGCACGATCATGAAAATTCACTATGGAACTGCGATAGCAGCAGTAGCACTAGTAGCAGTTCATATTTTGATGCGTCTTACGCAGGGATTTGCAGAATCCTTAGAATTTGAGAGTGTTCTTGCTAACTACAAATTTGTTCCATATGCTGTAATGCTGGAATTAATCCTCATCTTGCTTTCAGTTCATGGATTTAATGGTCTTAGAGTTATTTTGTTGGAATTAAAACAAGGAAGAATTTACGAAAAAGCTGTTTCTTATGGTTGTGTTGTTGCAATGATTGGATTGATAGCATATGGTTCAAGAACAATTATTATGACTAACATGGGGATGGTATAGAATTGGCACAGGTATCTAGTATTGCAGATGAACAAATATCAACACCAGTATCTTCTTCAAAATCAATTACACTTAGGATTGCAAGATACAATCCTGAACATGATGATTCAAGTATGTTCATGGAGTTTACTGTTCCATGTGAGAAATGGACAACTGTTCTAGAGGCAATCCTTGAGGTCAAAAAATACTTTGATCATTCAGTAGCAGTTCGTTACTCTTGTAGACAAGCTACATGTGGTTCGTGTGGAATGATAATTAACGGAAAACCAAGACTTGCCTGTTTTACAAAAATTAGTGAATTAAATTCTGATGTTGTTACAGTTGAACCCATGAACAACTTTCCAATTATCCGTGATTTGGCAGTAAAGTTTGAAAGATTGTTTGACACTCATCAAAAAATCAAACCATATCTTATCCGAGATGATACAGAAATAGAATCTGACGAAAAAGAATTTTTACAATCTCCTAAAGAAGTAGAACAATATATTCAATTTGCTAACTGTATCAAATGTGGTTTATGTAATTCTGCATGCCCTACAATGGCAACAGATTCTTCGTTTGTTGGACCACAAGCATTAGCTCAAGCGTATAGATATGTTGCAGATAGTAGAGACAAGGGTAAGGATTCTAGACTAAAGATAATTGATGAATCTCATGGTATATGGAGATGCCATTTTGCTGGTTCTTGTAGTCAAGTATGCCCGAAAGGTGTTGATCCAGCAATGGGAATACAATTACTTCGAGGTTATTTACTAGGATTTAGAAGTTAACCCTGGTTTTTTTGGATTTGGACTATTGTTTACTTGATTATTGATCTGTTCGGCCATAAAGTGATTTGAAACATTTACTTTAACATCATCTACTCCATCTACTGCCAAAAGATTATCATGAATATCCTGACAAATCTTAAAACCAAATACTGCTGGACAGAATGGACTAGTAAGATGTAAGTCAACTTTTACATCATTATTATTAATATCAACCTCATCAATCAATTCTAATTCAACAATTGACGTGTTAATTTCTGGATCCACAATCTTTGATAATTTATCGAATATTTTTACTCGAAGATGTTTGATGTCTTGACTCATGTCGGCAAAAGCGTCGATGCTATATATAACCATTTTAGAATCTTATGTAATGTATCGTTCACGTCTTGGTAATGATTTGAGTGATATTACTTTAGACTATGTCTCATCAATAGATGATGATTTTGAAATTGCACTTTATGATATTGTTGGCAGCCAAGCTCACACTTTGATGCTATATCAAAATAACATCATTACAAAAAATGATGCAAAAAAGATCTTATCGGCTTTAAAGCAATTAAAAAAAGAAAAATTCAATTCATCATCTGGAGCAGAAGATATTCATGAATTAATCGAATTACTAGTCATCAAAAAGGCTGGCATGGAAAGTGGAGGAAAAATGCATACTGCAAGGTCGCGTAATGATCAGGTTGCTTTAGATATTCGAATGAAAATTAGAGATGATATCAACATTATTTGTAATTGTATTCTAGATACTATTGAAGCCCTTGTTTCTGTGGCTAAAAATCACCAAAAAACAATCATGCCTCTTTACACTCATCTTCAACAAGCTCAAGCAGGCCTATTTTCTCATTATCTTTTAGCACATGCCGATGTTTTATCCAGAGATTTTCAACGACTTTATGGAACCTTTGAACGAGTAAATCAAAGTCCACTTGGTGCAGGACCTATTGGAGGAACGAGCATCCCAATTGATAGACATAGCACTGCAAAGATGTTGGGTTTTGATGATGTTGTTGAGAATTCAATTGATGCAACAAGTACACGTGATTTTGTAGCAGAGTATGTTGCAATGATTTCAATTTTGATGACTAATTTGAGTAGAATATCTGAAGATTTTGTTATCTGGTCTACATCTGAATTTTCTTTTATTGAACTTGCTGATGAATTTACATCTCCTTCAAGTGTAATGCCTCAAAAGAAAAATCCTGATATTTTAGAATTAACGAGAGGTAAAACTGCTGAAGTTATTGGAAACTTGACTGCAATTCTAACAACAATCAAAGGTTTAGCATCTGGTTACGGACGTGATTTACAACAAATAAAATCATCTATTTGGTCCACATCAAAAATATCTATTAGTACACTATTAATTTTAAAATCAATTCTTCTTACATTAAAAGTAAATGAAAAACAAATGAAAAAAGTTACAGAGTCAAGTAATCTTATTGCATTAGATATCGCTGAAAAATTAGTTCAAGAGGGAATCCCATTTCGAGTAACACATAAAATTACAGGTATTTTGGTTCAATTGGCACATCAATCAAAAAAACCTATTTCAAAATTAACTTTAACAGAAATAAAAAAATCTGTAGTTGATACTAAAGTTGATCCAAAAATTGTCTCAAAAATTGTCTCCTCTACAACTGTTGTCTCCTCTCTAAAGGAGAGAAAATCATATGGTTCCTCAGGGTATGATGAACAAAAAAGAATGATTTCTGATAGAATTCAAATGATCAATAATTATAGAACAATGGTAACTAAAAGAGAAAATAAGATTAATTCCGCTATTAACGACTTAGAAAAACAAGTTAATGAAATAATTCAATAAATGAAATAAAAAGTAGCGGGTCTAGAGGGATTCGGACCCTCGACAACCGGATTAAAAGTCCGGTGCGCTACCTGGCTGCGCCATAGACCCTTATGAAAAATGCTTTACGTGTATAATTTAGTCCTTTACAAAATTTTTTGTTGTGACAGAAACTTTTAATCTGGCAATTTGATTTAAACTACTTGTGCCCTTGTAGTATAGCCCGGTCTAGAATTCGGCCCTGTCACGGCTGAGACGCGTGTTCAAATCCCGCCGAGGGCGCCATACTTTTTACAAAACATAGTTACTAGAAATCGGTTTACAACCGATCATAATGATATTTGTAGAATCAGTAATCAAAAAAGAAATGATGAGTGGGTTCTTACACAAAAATATTAAAATTCAGGCAACTTTAGTAAATTTTGATGTCTGAGGAGAAAAAAGAATCTGAAGTAGAAGCAAAATCTACCGACGATTCATCATCAGAAAAACCCTCAGCAGAGAAAGATACGAAAACTGAATCTCCAAAAGTAGCAGATGAATCTAAAGTAGTAGCTGATGCAGCAGCTAAATCACAAGCAGCAGCTAAAGCAGCTGAAGAAGCAGAAGCTGCAGCAAAAAAAGCTATTGCAAAAGCAGAGGCTGCAAAAAAAGAAGCAGAAGCTGCAGCGGAAGCAGAATACAAAGCAATTGCTGATGAAGTAAAAGAAGATGAAACAAAAGGTCCTGATCACACGTTTAAGAGACAAGGTGAGGAAATCTTCAGACGAGAGATGGATGAACCAGAATTTTGGTTAGAAAAGAAAGACCGATTCCCACGACCAATCCTTTCAGCAGAAGAACAGGAATCTATTACAAGAAAAGCTGAGATATTCAAAGATGAAACTCCTGATTATATTCCTGAACATGTTCTTAGTCCTGAGTATGGTGGTGTTTCAAATTATGAACGTGGGATTGATGACTTTTTAGAAGAAGCAAATCAAAGACTTAAAAAATTCAAAAATGATCCAGAATCTACAGAAAAACAAATCAAAAATGCTGAAAATGATATTATTTATTTAAAATCCTTACATGAAAATTTTTTCATCGGAATGAATGTTTTCCGAACTGCAAAAGGTGGACGAGACAAAGTAAAATCTTAATGGTGATGATTTGAGTAAAATAAGTTTTGATGTAATGAATGCAAGAGTCACTTTCAAAAATATACCTCTACATACATTATCAAAATTTACTTTCAAAGATGTTATTGCAGCAAGTGAAGAATTCAAAAAAATTTCTGGTGTTAGTGAATGTATCATTATTCAAACATCAAGTAGAGTTGAAATCTTTTTAATAAGTAACGTAGAAACTTCTGATTCTCCCGATGCACGAAGAGCTGAAGGAAAAACTCTTGTATTAAATCAAATTAAAGATACTTGGATACCTTTATCTTCATTAGATCAAAATGATATTGATCATTTTGATCAAACCCTTGAGGTGTACAAAGGGGATGATGTGTATCTCCATCTACTCCGTTTAGCATCTGGATTAGATTCCCCAGTTATAGGAAAACAAGATATATTTGATGAAATTATTCTATCATTAGCTAAGGCAAAGAGTGCAGGTGTCTCTGGTAAAATTCTTAATAAATTATTTGAAAGTGTAATTAGATTAGCTATCAGAATGAGAGATACAACAGGAATTGCAAAGGATGTAGTTTCTCTTGGTGATGTTGCAATAAAATTAGTAGAAGATAAAACAGGACTTGATTCCAAGAAAAAAGTATTACTTATTGGCACTGGTGAGCCTGCTGCCATGGTTGCAAAAGCTTTAAAGAAAAAAGACATCAACTTTGATGTCACAAGTAGAACAATTGACCGCGCAACTGGATTTACAACCATTTTGGGGGGAAACCCTATTGACTTTGATGAAGTTTTAGCTAGTTTTGATAAATATGATATTATCTTTGTTGCAACAACATGTGATTATTTCTTAATCACCTATGACAGAATCAAATTTGTGATGGAGGAAAAGACAAAAGGTACACTAATTTTAGATTTGTCAGATCCTAGAACTGTTGATGAAGGAATTACTGCACTCCCTGGAACTAAATTATTGTTTAGAGATCAAATTTACGAAATTTATGAAGAAAGCGTTCAAACTAAAATAGGCATTGTTCCTGCAGTTGAAAAAATTATTACAAAAGAAGTTCCTGTTTTATCAGCAACAATGAAAAGATTAGATGCTTAATTTTCTTATATGCCTTGCTTTCTTAAGAGAAATTGCATTACGGCTTCCTTAGAATAGTCTATTCCGTGCTTACCATCAGTGTGTGCTCTAAAATCATCAATTACCTTCTCCATCTCCCCCTCTGCTACAAAATCACATTCAAACCCGTAATCTCCACACTTGAGTTTTGCCATATTTTAGAAAAAATACCTCAATATAAAAATCCACAGGTATGTTTTCTTTCATAAAATCTATATTTCTGATCTTAAAATTAATTTATCATTTTTTTTTGAAAAATGTTTCTATCCATAGGATTCGAACTTTATTCCATAACTTCCATCAGGATTTTTTTCATGTTCAGTGACAAAACCTCTTGAACCCAGAGATTCAATTACTCCATCAATTGTTCCCTGATATCCACAAATGTAGACAATTGTATTGTCTGGTGTTATTTTTTCTCCTACCATCTCATCTACTGGTGATAATCCAGTTTTTTTATCAGGCTTGAAAAATGATTCTACTCTTCCAACTTGACCTGCCCAAGATCTGTTATAGAATTCTTTTGGTCTACTGATTGCAGCTCTGTATCTAAAGTTCCATTGATCTCGTCCTCTTTTCTCACTTTCATTTTCTAAATCTGTCAAAAGTCGTTTGTAGCTTAATTCATCAATATAACTAGCTCCGTGCAAAATAATCATCTCTCTTTTATCATTAATATCATGGAAATGATTTGCAAATGCAATAAATGGTGCTAATCCCGTTCCACCACCAACACAAATAACTCTTCTATTGTCTTTTTCTCCGGTTGGTAACTTTTCACTAATTTGTAACGCAGCTCCAGTAGGATCACCAAGAGCTACTTCATCTCCAACGCTTAGATAAAATAATTCAGTCGTTACACGACCAGGAAGTGGTTTTCTAACCCACCTAATTACAAATTCAAAATAATCTCTATTCTCTGGATGAGATGCAATTGAATATGCTCTTCTTACTATCTTTTTTTCTGCTGGTATTGGAAGACCAATTGTTAAAAACTGACCAGTTTTGTATTTTGGCATTCCATTTTCTGGAACTAATCGTATGATTACAAGATCTTCTTTTAGCAACTCCATATACGTGACTTTTGCTTTCATCTCAGTTACCATACAAGAGTTTTTTCTCGACTTTGGATAAATGTATTTCTCTTATAATATGCTTTAAAAAATTTAATTATTATTCTATATAAAAAAACTATGAAACTGATTTTGATGATTTAATTTCCTATTTGATCTGTGACATTATTTCATCAAGAATTTTTTGATTTGTAGCAGCAATAAAAGAAATTCTTGTATCATAACTTAGATCCGCATCAAGTGGATTCAAATCTGCATCTAACAGTAATCCTCCTGCTTCTTTTACAATTAGATATCCTGCAGCAATGTCTTGTATTCTGATTTTATCTCTCAAATCAATAAAAATATCCATTAATCCCCTTGCAAATAATGCCATTTCTAGGGCGTTTGCACCAAAATGTCTTGTATGATTATGATTTTCAAATATTGGCTGTAATCGTTTGATCAAATCTGCTGTTGCCCCAGATATGTTAATGCCAACTATTTTGTATATTGGATCACTGCTGTGTACTTTGATTGGTTCTTCATTGAAAAATGAACCCTTGTTTTTTGAAGCCCAATACATTTCACCATTTGATAGATCTGTAATAACACTATCTGTAATTGAACTAAGTTTATTCTCAGTTGCAAATGCTAATGAACTGCAGAAAAAAGGAACACCACGTACTGCATTAGCAGAGCCGTCTATTGCATCCATAATGATGTATCCTTTAGGATTATTTGATAATTCTACTCTTCCACATTCTTCACCTAAAACAACACATTCAAAATTAATTTCTTTAAGATAATCTAAAACTGTTTTTTCAGCAACAATGTCTATGTTTCGTGAAATGTCTCCTCCTGCACCTCTACCAAAATCTCCTGCAGCATGTTCAGTACCTGCAAGATCTTTTACATTTTCATAAATTCTATTTGAAGCTTCACGAAGAATTTCTATTACTTCCACAATGAATATTCCATATTTCGTAATTTAAGTCAAGTAAACATTTGTTTTGAAAATATAAATAACAATAAACAAGTCTACGTTTGTGAGTGGTAAGGATCAATCTGTTGTAAGTAAAGAAGCTTTGATGAGCACAAAACCTGGTAAACAAATAATCAAACAAGGCTTGTTCAAATCAAAAGGTTTCAAATTATTTAAAAAATATAAAGAAGAAACAGAAAATGAATTTCCAAATTTTGCGGAAAGATTTGCACAAGGCCTTTATAATGAAATGAAGTCTGATACTAATCCTAATTCTACTCAACAAGCATTCGGTGATGAAATAGGATCTACTGAAATTATACTAAATGCATCTGAAATTGAACCTATAAAATCAAAATTAGAAAGTCTTGATGTTCTAAAAGATAGAGTACATAGAATTTTAAACTCAAATTTTGTAAAAATGACCTTTCCTGTTTTTAATGGATTGTTTGACGCTGCAGCAGAATACACAGGAAGAGATGATCCTCAATTAAAACAAGATATGGTTGAGGGACATATCTTAGCAATTGATCTCAGCGAACCAATGGATAGAATTGTAGATAAAGATGAAGACTTGGAATTTCTTGATGATTACAAACTAATGAATCCATATATCTTGAAATTAGCTCGAGATAAAATTTCAAAAGGTGGTGAACAAGTCCTAAAAGAATTTGAAGAGGGGTTCAAAGATGCTAGAATAGGACAATATCTTGATGAGAAATTAAAATCAAAACCAACTGAAATCACTGAAGAAGAAATGACATTGTCTTACAAAAAATATCGAGCAGTGATGGGAACTGCTGGTAGAAACATGGCATTAGCAGAACGACCATTAGCAGAAATTTTCTATTTGGGTATGGCGAGAGCTGCTGAAGGCGTTGGATGTGGAAACGAAATTGAAGATTCTATTAAAAATGGATTTGTAAAAATTCCTTCTTGGCCACTTTATTATTCATTATTAGCAAATGATGTGAAGAAAGGATTTGATATTACTTTAGAAAAAAGTAATTTGTATTTGCAAGATGCTCGTCTTACTCTTGAATTGTTACCTGAGGGATTCTCCCACAAAGAATTTTTAGAGTTTTTGTTTTTGACTGTAGAGCATTATAACCAATATTGGTATAATAAATTACAAAAAGCCAACAAATGGTCAGAGTTTGAATCCAAACTCCCAAAGTGATTAAATTGATGTGGTCTGAAAAACATCGACCTCAGATTATTTCTGATATGGTCGGAAATGAAGAATCTCGTGCGGCTATAATGGAATGGTTTGTAAAATGGAAAAAAGGAACAAAACCACTTCTTCTAGTTGGACCTCCTGGTATTGGAAAAACTACTATGGCATATCTTGTAGCAAAAAAATTTGGATATGATATGATTGGACTTAATGCTAGTGACGTTAGAAGTAAATCAAGAATTAATGAAATTCTTACACCTGTTTTAGGTAATGTGAGTGTTTTAGGAAACCCAATGATCTTCGTTGATGAGGTAGATGGCATTCATGGTCGTGGTGATTATGGTGGGGTAGCAGCTCTTGTTGACATTCTAAAAGAACCTACAGTACCTATTGTTCTTGCAGCAAATAACGATACCTCAGACAAAATGAAGAGTATCAAAAAAGTAGTTAAAACAATCTACTTCAAAAGAATCCCTCCTCGTCTCTTGAGAGTTTATCTTGAAAATATTTTAAAAAAAGAAACTGCAAAACTAAGTCCTGGATCTTTAATCAAAGTTATTGACAAATCGCATGGAGATATTCGTTCTATGATTAATCTTACACAGTCACTAGTAACTGGATTTAATCCTCAAACTGAAACATCCTTTGAGAGTATTAATGTTGAAGATGGAGTAAACGCATTCTTTAAAGCAAATTCAATTGAAGAAGCTAGAAGTGTTTTGTATTCTATGCAAATTGATCCAAGAAAAAAGATTGACGCATTTTATTCCAGTATCATCACAAGTAGTCTAGATAATGCAACACTTGCAAAATATTTAGAAGTTATCTCAAATGCTGATATGTTATATGGCAAGATTATGAAAACTCAGAATTGGAGACTATTACGTTATCTTAATGATATTTTGGTAGAACTATATCAAAATGATGATAGAATTAGATATTCACAATACAATATTTCATGGCCATTACTTAATAGAATTCGTTGGGATGGTGTCAAAATTAAATCACTATCATCTATTATGGCAAAACAATTACATCTATCATCTAGTGCTTTTGTAACACTTTGTTTACCTTTTGTTTTATTTTGCATTAAAAATAAAACTCTTGAATTAGAACTAGAAGAAACTTTTGGTGATATTATTGAAAAGGAGATTGAACTAATCTAATGAGTTGGAGAAAAATTCCTATGAAGTTTCCAGGAACTTGTATTGTATGTAATGAAAAAATTGAAGTCAATGAGATTGGATTGTGGGCAAAGGGATTAGGTGTTAAACATGAAAAATGTGCTGAAATTAACGAATTACGATGTTTAGTGTGTAATGCTTCTGCTGGTTGTCTTCAATGTGAATTTCAGGAAAATTGTGATATTCCAAATGTATCTCAATTGTGTATATGTAAGAAATGTAGTGAAGAAAAAGACGCTTTTAATTGTTACCAAAAATCATCAAAAAAGAAATTTCCAATTTTAAACTCCTGAATTTCAAAAATAAACAATGATCATTGAATTTTTGTAAAAATTTGATAATGTTAATGTTTACCAAACTAAATTAATATAGGAAACCCTCTTGCTTTAGATCACTGTTATGCATTCTGAAAAGATTGAAGGATATACTAAAAAGAATAACATAGCATTACAGGGAGGGGGTCAAGATAGAATCAAGGCTCAACATGATAAGGGTAAATTAACTGCTCGCGAAAGAATTAATCTTTTACTTGATGAAGGCACTTTTACCGAAATGGACCCATTAGTCACACACCATTATCATGAATATGATATGCAGAAAAAGAAATTCTTTACAGATGGTGTAGTTGGTGGTTATGGAACTGTAAATGGTAGACAAATCTTTGTCTTTGCTTATGACTTTACTGTACTTGGTGGAACATTAAGTAAGATGGGAGCTAAAAAAATTACTAAACTAACTGAACATGCACTTAGAACCGGATGTCCAATCATTGGAATCATGGATTCTGGTGGTGCTAGAATTCAAGAAGGAATTATGAGTCTTGATGGATTTGCAGATATATTTTATTACAATCAATTAGCTTCTGGTGTAATTCCACAAATTACGGCAAGCCTTGGCCCTTCAGCAGGTGGTGCTGTATACTCTCCTGCAATGACTGACTTTGTAATTATGGTTAACAAGGTAGGAACTATGTTTGTTACAGGACCTGATGTAGTCAAGACTGTAATAGGTGAAGAGATTTCCTTTGAAGATCTTGGTGGAGCAATGACACATGCTTCAAAAAGTGGCGTTGCACATTTTCTTGCACAAAATGAATACGAATGCATGGATTACCTCAAAAAATTACTTTCGTATCTTCCACAAAATAATACTGAAGAACCACCCAAAACTACAACTGATGATGATCCAAATAGACTAGATCATAATCTAATTAATATCATTCCAGAAAATCCTTTGCAACCATATAATATGAAAGATATCATTAACTCAATTGTTGATAATCATGAATTCTTTGAAGTGCATGAGTTGTTTGCACCAAACATTGTAGTTGGTTATGGAAGAATGAATGGTAGAGTTGTTGGATTTGTTGCAAACAATCCTATGTATCTTGCAGGTGCACTTGATATTGATTCATCAAATAAAGCAGCACGTTTTATCAGATTCTGTGATGCCTTTAATATTCCTCTTATCACTTTAGTAGATACTCCTGGTTACATGCCTGGTTCTAATCAAGAGCACAATGGAATCATTAGACATGGAAGTAAACTACTCTATGCATATTGTGAAGCAACTGTTCCAAGAATCACTCTAGTTATTGGCAAGGCATATGGTGGTGCATACATTGCAATGGGAAGTAAAAATCTTAGAACTGATGTTAACTATGCATGGCCTACTGCAAGATGTGCTGTTTTAGGTGGAGAAGCAGCCGTAAAAATCATGTATAGAAAAGACCTTGCAGATTCTAAAGACCCAGAAGCTCTTAAAAAACAATTAATCGATGAATTTACAGAAAAATTTGAAAATCCTTATGTTGCTGCATCTCATGGAACTGTTGATAATGTAATTGATCCGGCTGAAACAAGACCTATGCTAATTAAAGCACTTGAGATGCTTCAAAACAAAAGAGAAAAACAACTACCTCGAAAACACGGAAACATCAATCTGTGATTTAAAATGATTGAAAAAGTACTTATCGCAAACAGAGGAGAAATTGCTTTACGTGTAATTAGAACATGTAAGACACTTGGAATCAAAACAGTTGCAGTTTATTCTGATGAAGATTACAATTCAATGCATGTAAAACAAGCTACTGAAGCATATCATATTGGAGAAGCAGCTCCTGCAAAATCATATCTTAATCAAGAAAAAATTCTAGAAGTAATGTTGTCATCTGGTACAGATGCTGTTCATCCTGGTTATGGCTTTCTTTCAGAAAATGATGACTTTGCAAGACTATGTGAAAAAAATAAAATTATTTTTATTGGCCCATCTTCAGACTCTCTGGATCTTTGCGGTGATAAAATGAAATGTAAAGCTGCAATGTTAAAAGCTAACGTTCCAACTGTTCCTGGAAGTCTTGGTCTAGTAAAAGATGCAGATGATGCAGAAAAAATTGCAAATGAAATTGGCTATCCTGTAATGTTAAAATCAGTTTATGGTGGTGGTGGTCGTGGAATTAGAATAGTAACTAATGATAAAGAATTACGTGATGGCTATGAGTCTGTTACAGGTGAATCAATTGCAGCTGTAGGAAAATCTGCTATTCTTGTAGAAAAATACCTTGAAAAAACACGACACATTGAATATCAAATGGCTAGAGACACACATGGTAACACTGTTCATATTTTTGAAAGGGAATGCTCAATTCAAAGACGTAACCAAAAATTAATTGAACAAACTCCTTCACCAATTGTTGACGAAGAAACAAGAGCTCGTGTAGGTGAATCGGTTTGTAATGCTGCTGATGCAGTTGACTATACTAACTTGGGCACTGCTGAATTTCTGAGAGCCGATAATGGAGAATTTTACTTTATTGAAATTAATGCTAGATTACAAGTAGAACACCCAATTACAGAATTTGTGTCTGGATTGGATTTAGTCAAATTGCAATTAGATATTGCAAATGGAGAACCAATCCCATTCAAACAAAGTGATCTCAAAATGAATGGTTATGCAATAGAGTGTAGAATCAATGCAGAAGATACATTCTTTGACTTTGCTCCATCTACTGGACCTGTTCCAGATGTAACAATCCCAGCAGGACCAAGCGTTAGATGTGATACTTACCTGTATCCTGGATGTACCGTTTCTCCATTTTACGACTCGCTTATGGCAAAACTCGTTACATGGGGTCAAACATTTGAAGAATCTAGAACTCGAATGCTTTCAGCATTAAATGATTTTTACATTCAAGGAGTAGAAACTTCAATTCCTCTCTATAAAACAATTCTAAATTCAGATGAATACAAAAATGGAGATCTTTCGACTGATTTTCTTAAGCGTTATAACATGATTGACAGATTAACTGAAGATCTTAAGAAAGAAAAAAATGAGAAAAGCGAAGCAGCTATAGCTGCTGCAATAATTCATTCTGAATACTTTAAGAGTCGTATACAAAATAATGCTAGCAATAACTCAAATTGGAAAAATAAGTTGGATTGATGAATTATGGATTACACAATACCTGACATTGAAAAATCATTTGATGGAAAGATACTAGAAAATCTTGGTAAGAATGAATATGTAATTAAAATTAATGATAACGAACATAACTTAAAAATTCTTACTATGAATTCAAAAGGAATTGAATTTATTTTAGACCAAAAATATCACAGAGCAAAATATCTTGAACAATCTACAAATGAAATGAATCTTGTAATTGACAATCTCCCAATTACAATAAACACACATACTCACTTTGATGAAATTGTTTACAAAAATACTGGGGGGGGTGGGACTATTGATGCACAATTAGCTTTGAAAAGCCAAATTCCTGGTAAGGTTGTATCAATTGCGGTTGCCGATGGAGATTCTGTAAAGAAAGGTGATGTTGTTTGTACTTTAGAGTCCATGAAAATGCAAGTAGCTGTTAAAGCACACAAAGATGGTGTTATAAAATCAATCAAAGTAAAAGAAACTGGAACTGTTGCCAAAGGCGACGTTATTGCAGAGATAGAATAAAAAAATTTTTGCTTATTTTAGAAAATTTTTAATTTCTTCATAGTTTGGCTCTTTTAATGGATCTTCTGAAATCCATTTGTAACCAATCTTTCCATCTTCCATTATTACAAATACAGAACGTTTTGCAGCATTATAGTCTTTAATGTGAAGTAAATCTTTCATCAATATGTCATAATCACGAATTGTTTTACTGTTATAATCTCCCAATAATGGAAAATTGAATTTGTGTTTTTCTGCAAATGCTTTATTTGCAAATGGACCATCATTACTGATTGCTACTACTTGTGCACCAAGATCTGAAATTTCTTGCCAAGAGTCTCTAAATGTACACAGTTCAACTTCACAAACTGGAGAACTTGCAGCAACTATGAATGATAGTACAATTTTCCCCCCTTTGAATTCATCCAAAGTCCGCATTTTCAATTCTGTATCTGGGAGTTCAAAATCCGGAGCAGTATCCCCTATATCCAATGGCATAATTGATTTTTGTAATTATCCTATAAAGTAGTTTATAAAAATTGTTTTTGTCCAAAATTTGATCGAAAAAAGTAAGGATACCTTTTTATACAAAAATTAGGGTCAATAGCTAAATTGGTCGGGGAATTAGCGGGCAATTACAGTACTATAGTATTGATGTTTGCCTTTGGTATAGCAGCAATGGCACCTGCATTAATACTTTCTAGAATGATTTCCCCAAGAAAACGAAGTAACCCTGTTAAATTTTTGCCAATGGAATGTGGCCAAGTTCCATCAGGAGAAGGACGAACTCACTTTATGATGCAATATTACCCTTACATTCTGATGTTTGTAGTCTTTGATGTTATGGCAATTTTCTTGTATGCTTGGGGAAGTGCTCTTTTGGAACTTCCAAAGAGTGCAACTTTACCTATGATGGGATTTTTAGCTATTATGTTTGGAGCGATGGCATTTGCACTGTATCAATCCGGGAGACGAAGAATATGGTAGTTTTTTATACAAATTACATTTATGAGGATAGGGAATAAGATTGCTTAAAGACTTAGTAACACCAGAAAATGCAAATGTTTTTGTAGGAAAGTTAGGAGACATTTTAGAAAAAGCAATTGGTAAACCATTGGGCTACGCCATCAACTGGGGTAGAATTTGGTCACTCTGGCCTGTCCACATTGAAACAGCTTGTTGCAGTGTTGAATTTGGTGCAGCATCAAGTCCTAGATATGATGTTGAAAGATTTGGTATCATTGAAGCATTTGGTTCACTTAGACAATGTGATCTAATTGTTGTTCAAGGAACTATTACAAGAAAAATGGCACCACGTCTCAGATTAGTTTATGATCAAATGCCAGAACCAAAGTATGTAATTGCTATGGGAGCTTGTGCAATTACTGGAGGATTATATTTTGATTCATACAATGTACTTCCAGGAATTGATGGAGTCATTCCAGTTGATGTCTATGTTCCAGGTTGTCCACCTAGACCTGAAACTCTTATTCAAGGATGTATTTTACTGCAAGAGAAAATTAAGAGAATGAAGGCTAGGACGTTTGTATAATGAGTTCTGATTCTGAAACATCTGTAGATGCAGAATCTGAAGAAACACCTGTAGTAAAAAAACCTGAAGAAAAACAAGTAGAATTACCTGCATTTGAGAAAGGAATTTCTGATAAAATAATTGAAAAATTTGGTGATAAAGTTTACGTTACATTTGTTAAAGAAGATAGAGTTGGAATTGGTACTAGTCGAGAAAATGTACATGATGTGGCAGAATTCATTCGTGATGCATTAAACTATGATCATGTAGAGTCTGTTTCAGGTGTGGATTATCCACAAGACAAAGAAATTGAAGTTGTTTATCATATTGGCTCTTACTCTGATCCTTCATTAGCAAGACAAATTCTTGCTTTATCTACTAGAGCTCAACGAGAAGAAAATCCAATCCCTGGAAATGATGCAACAAAACTTCCTACTCTTAGAGATGTATTTTACAGTGTAGAGTTTCATGAAAGAGAAGTTTTTGAAATGTTTGGTGTTTACTTTGAAGGTCATCCTGATAATAGAAGATTACTTTTGCCAGAAGATTGGGCAGACTTACCTCCACTTAGAAAGGACTTTACAATAAAGGGAAGATAGAAATGACTACAGAATTACCAACAACATCAGAAATACAGATAGATAAACCATCATTAAATTGGTTACCGCCAGGATTAGGACTTCAAAAAGTTGATGAGAGAATCATGACTCTCAATGTTGGACCACAACACCCAGGTTCTGGTCACATGAGACTCATTGTACAAATTGATGGTGACTATATTATTGCATGTGATCCTGATCCTGGATATGTCCACCGTGGAGAAGAGAAAATGGCAGAATATAGAAACTATATCCTAAATATTCCTCACTTAGAACGACCGGTAATTCATGATTCATGTAATGTGCTTTATCCATATGTCTTAGGAGTTGAAGAACTTCTTGGAATTGAAGTTCCTGAACGTGCAAAGTATGTTAGAGTTATTGCATCTGAGTTAAACAGATGTATCTATATAATGTATTGGCTTGCAATTTACGGAATCTTCTTAGGACATTCTACAATGTTTATGTGGCCTGCAGGTGATCGTGAACTCTTAATTGATCTTATGGAAAAAATGACTGGTGCAAGAGTCACACACGCACATTTTGTTCCTGGTGGAGTTAGAAATGATTTACCACCAAACTTTGAAGAAGTTTGCTTACGTCAAGTTAACTATTTTGAAAAACGCATCAAAGAATATGCTGCAGTATTTTATGATAACCCAATTCTAATTTCAAGAACTCAAGATACTGGTGTACTATCACGTCAAGATGCAATTAGACTTGGAACAACTGGGTCTGTACTTCGTGCAAGTGGTGTCGATTATGATCTAAGAAAGAAAGAGCCCTATGATGTCTACGATGAGTTAGATATTCACACTAATGTGATGAAAGAAGGAGATGCTTATGCCAGATCTAAAATTCCATGGCTTGACATGATGGAAAGCTGCAATATAATTAGACAAGCATTACAAAAAATGCCAAAATCTGGATCTGTTAGAGTTAAACTAAAACCAAATCCAAAAGGTAAAGTATTTGATTCAGTATACAAACGTGTAGAATCTGGTAGAGGTTCTTTAGGTTACTATATTGTTTCTGATGCTAAACCTGAACCATACAGATTAAAGATGAGTGTTCCTTCCTTTAGAAACTTGATTGCATTACCATACCTTCTCAAAGGTGAAAAACTTGGTAACATGCCATCAGTTTATTGGAGTCTTAATTATTGGCCAGTGGAGGCAGATCGATAAATGTCAGTTATTGCACCAAAATTCAAACTAAGTGAATTTATCAAATCGTTATTTGATAATGCATTCTGGGGCTTGTTACTAATGGTATTAGTTGGCCTCCCAGCAGTTTTCATGGTTTTATTTGTAATTGAAATGCCTGTAATTAATGGAGAATTACTTACACCATTTCTTGCATTATCGTGGATAGCAGATCCTTCACGTACCCTTCCAATTGTTCATGCGTTTATGGCAACTGATATGTTTAGAATAATGGCATTTCCTGGATTTGGTTTTGCAGCATTACTTGCTGCTGGAACAATTTTCATTGAAAGAAAGATGCTTGCAAAATTACAACTAAGAGTTGGTCCTTTCTACTGTGGAAAATTTGAAGGTATTTTACAATTAATGGGTGATGGACTAAAATTAATTTCTAAAGAAATTATTATTCCTGCAAAAGCTGATAAACCAATTTTCTGGGCAGCACCAGTACTCTTTGTTGCAACTGCAGCTGCATTTGTTGCATTAATTCCTGTAGCTCCTGGTTGGGTAGTTGCAGATGTAGATTTAGGATTACTTGCAGTATTTGCAGTAATTGGGTTCTTCCCAATCATTACTATTCTCTCTGCATGGTCTGCAAACAGCAAATATCCATTCATTGGAGGTATCAGAGCCTTATTCCAAATGGTTTCGTTTGAAATTCCATTAATCTTATCTTTGTTGGGAGTTGTCATACTAACTGGAACTCTAAACTTGTCTGAAATTGCAGCAAGTCAGTCCAGTTTTCCATGGATTATATTTTTACCAGTTGGCGCCATTGTATTTTTTATTACAATGCTTGCAGAATTAGAAAGAATTCCATTTGATTTACCAGAAGCAGAAAGTGAAATTGTAGCTGGTTGGTTAACAGAATTTTCTGGAATGATGTATGGACTTGTTCAATTAGGAACCTATCTGAAACTTTATGCATTTGCAGCATTGTTTGTTGTCTTGTTCCTTGCTGGATGGCATGGTCCAATGGTTGTACCTCCATTCCCAGCTGAAATTCTTACTGAAGGAATTGTAATGGGCCCTATTACTGCCAAGATTCCTGGGTTGCCACTATTTACCCAAGAAATGCTTAATGGTGCACTTTGGTTTGTTCTCAAAACTGTTGGAGTAATCTTCTTTATTTTATTGCCAAGAGGTGTGTTCCCAAGAGTCAGAGTTGATCTGTTGTTAAGTCTTGGTTGGACCAAACTCATTGGACTTGCTTTCGTTAACATCTTTATTGCACTAGGTTTGCTTTACGCTGGAGTGTTGGGACCCGGAGGATTACAATAATGGGAACTGCTACAGGTATCATCCGCGCACTAAATTCTGGGATTAAACATCTTGCAATAAAGCGATTTACACTTCGTTATCCTGAAGAGAAACTAAAGTTTGTAGGCGATGGGTATCAATTTGATCCTTCAACTGGTGTTGGAATTGCTGGACTAAAGGGACGTCATCTATTATTTCATGATCATTGTACTGGTTGTCAATTATGTTCTATTGCATGTGAAGGAGTTGCTGAAGCAATTGCAATGGTAAAGGTTCCAGAAGAACATAAACACAACAAAAAAGCAATTATGCCTCAGATTGATTACGGTAAATGTGTTTTTTGTGGTCTTTGTGTTGATGCATGTCCATTTTATGCACTTTACATGACTAATGATTATGAACTTTCTTCATTTTCCAAAGAGGGTTTAATCTATACTCCTGCACAACTTCAGGTAAAACCATATGTTCAACAAGACAGTGAAATCAAAATCACTGATAGAGGTGCATCACATGGCTGATGCTACATTTCTTGCATTAACTGTAATTACAATTGGTTCTGCAATTGCTGCACTTGAAATGAGATCATTAATTTACGGCTCGATTGCATTGATGGGAACACTTGGTGGAATTGCTGGATTTTTCTTATTGTTAGACGCACCATTTGTTGCGTTGTTCCAACTAGCAGTCTATGTTGGCTCTATTGCTGTTTTAATTTTGTTTACTGTTATGCTGGTAAAAAGAGAACTCATCTTTAAAAAAATCGAAGACAAGCGAAGAAAGTTTGCAGGAATTGGATTGATGCTTGTAGTAATGATATCATTAGGTGCTGTATTCTTAGATTCTGGAATCAAAACAATGATTACTGATGAACCACCAGTTGATTTTAGAGATATTGGTGCAGACTTTGTAACATATTATTGGCCTGCATTGATTTTGATGGGCTTAATTTTGGCAGGTACTGTAACTGGTGCATTAGTTTTAGCCAGACGAGAGGATGTGGAGAATGACCAACGAGCTAATTGATTTTATACTTGTATCTGTTGCTTTATTGGGCATAGGAATTTACGGTCTTGCTGTAAAACGTAATTTTATTCGAATGCTATTTGCAATTGAAATTATTATTAATGCTGCAAACATCAACCTTGTTGCATTTGGTAGATTCTTACCTCATAGTGGTGGTCAGACTTTGGCTTTATTCTCAATTGCAATTGCAGCTGCAGAAGTAGCAGTTGGACTTTCGTTAATTATCGTAGCTTATCGTATGTATCAAAATGTCGATATTGCAGACTTTAGGAGTTTGAAAGGATAAATGGAATATGCATTATTACAGGCAGTTGTACTGCCACTATTATTAGCTCCAGTAGCCTACATTATTGGAAGAAAAGCAGGCCCTACACCAGCAATGTGGTTTACATTTGCAATTCTACTTTACACAACAATTCTAATAATTAATGCTGCACTTTCTGGAACTGTAGAGGAACATTATCCATGGACAAGCCAGTTTGGTGAGTTTGGTTTCTTGATGGATGGTTTAGCATCACCATTTGCAATAATGATCTATGTGCTATCTACAATCTTGGTACTTTACTCAAAACCATACATGCTTCACATATTCCACCATCAATTCGAAGAAGAACAAAACATCAACCCATCTGCGAGTGGACAGACTTCGGTAATTGAATCATCTGCTCTTTCCAATTATGTAAATACCAAATCAGGACTTTACTTTGCACTTTATCTTCTCTTTGCAATGGGAATGCTTGGAACAGTTCTTGCAACAAACCTGATTGAATTCTTTGTATTCTTTGAGATAATGTTGATTCCAGGTTTCTTCTTGGTTGCTCTTTGGGGTGCCGGTCAAAGAAGAAAGATTGGTTTGATGTTCTTGTTTTGGACTCACTCAGGTGCAGTTGTTTTACTATTAGGCTTTTTGATGATTGGTTTTACCGTTGGAAGTTTTGACTTTGCAGATATTAATGAATCAGAAATTCCTCAAGACATTGCAATGTTTTCTGCAGTTGCGATCGCATTAGGTCTTGGTGTTAAGCTAGCAGTCTTCATGTTCCACATTTGGCTTCCATATGTCCACGGTGCTGCACCAACACCAATTAGTGCATTATTGTCTCCAGCCATGATTGGAATTGGTGCTTATGGTATTTTCAGATTAATTGTTGAATTCTTACCTGCAACATTTGCCGACCTAGCAATATGGTTCTACATTTGGGGGCTTGTTACAATGATTTATGGTGGTGCAATGGCACTGATGCAAGATGACATAAAACGTCTTCTTGCTTACTCTAGTATCAGCCAAATGGGTTATCTCTTGTTTGGTATTGGCACAATTTCTGTACTTGGCCTTACAGGTGCAGAGATGATGTATGTGACACACGCAATTGGAAAAGGCATTCTCTTCATGATGGCTGGAGTTATTATCGTTAAAGTCGGAACTAGAAGTATCTCTAAACTTGGAGGATTAGCTGGAAAGATGCCAATTACAGCAGTATGTGCAGTAATTGGTGCCTTGACAATTATGGGTATCCCACCAACCAGTGGTTTCATGGGAGAATGGATTCTCTTTGCCGGCGCATTAGAGACTGCAATTGAAGAAGGTTCTACACTTAGAGCCGTAGGATTCGGTTTAGGTCTTGTTGCAACTGTTCTTACAATGTCTTATCTTCTTTGGATGCTAAAACGTGTATTCTTTGGCAAAACTCCTGAACATCTTGAAAATGTGAAAGAAGGAAGTTGGTACATGACTGCACCAATGATGGTGTTGGCAGGATTTTCTATTGTACTGGGAATTTATCCGGATATCTTCTATAAAACAATAATTCCGTACATGAGTGGGGTTTTAGGGGTTTAGAATATGGCAACTGAATTAATGGGATTTGAAATTGGAGCAACAAGTGCTTGGTTAGTTTGGATTCTCCCATTTGCAGCAGCTCTTATCATACCTGGAATTGCTAAATTATCAAAAAACGTAACTAGTAACTTTTCAAAAAATGCAACTGGGTATGTTGCAATTGGATTTGCTTTGATGAGTACATTATCTGCCGCATCAATGATCCCAATTGCTTTAGAGGCCGGCGAAATACATAATCAAATTCCATGGATAGAGTCACTTGGTCTTAAAGCCGGTATCTTGGCAGATCCGCTCTCCATAATAATGGCAAATGTTGTTGGCTGGATTTCATTTCTCATTTTGATTTACAGTACAGGATACATGAAAGGTGATAAAGATATTACAAGATTCTGGTTCTGGATGATGTTCTTTATTGGTTCAATGCAGTTAATTGTCTTGTCTGACAACTTACTTCAAGTATTCTTTGGATGGGAAGGTGTAGGTCTTGCATCGTATGCATTGATCAGCTTTTGGTATCGTGACAAGAAGAAAGATCATGTTGGTACTGAAGGACGTACTGTTCTTGGTATGTTAGATTACTATTCTCCAACTCATGCTGGTATGAAGGCATTCATCATGACCAAAGTTGGTGATGTGATGATGATTGCAGGTATGCTCTTGATATTCTTGTTTGCAGGTACTTTTGGATTCAAAGAACTAATTGGAGATACTGAATGGGCAGTTACAATGACCTCTCAAGGGCTTTTGGTTCCTGCATTTGTTTTAATCTTTGGTGGAGCTGTTGGAAAATCAGCACAATTCCCACTAAATGAATGGTTGTTAGAAGCAATGACTGGTCCTACTGCTGTATCTGCATTGATTCACGCAGCAACTATGGTTAAGGCAGGTGTGTTCTTGGTTGCAAGAATAGGTCCTCTTGTATTTGCATTAGGAGCAGCAGGAATTCTTGCTGATCAATTCTTTGAGATTGTTGCTTGGGTTGGCGCAATTACGGCACTATTACTTGCAACACAAGCAATGGTCAATCCTGAAATTAAGAAAGTTCTTGCTTATTCTACTGGTTCCCAAATTGGTTATATGATGATGGCATTAGGTGTTGCAGGATTATCTTATCAATATGTTGATGGTTACACTGCAGGATTCTTCCATTTAATCTCTCACGCGATGTTCAAAGCTTCATTATTCATGGCAGCAGGTTCTTTGTTACATGTTGTTGGTTCTAGATTTATGACAGATATGGGTGGTCTTAGAAAACAGATGAAGAAAACCTATGCATTCATGTGGGCAGCTGGTCTTGGTTTGATGGGTGCTCCATTTATCACAACAGGTTTCTGGAGTAAAGATGCAATCTTTGCTGCTGTCTATGAATCTGGAAATGAATGGGCAATGCCGTTGTATGCAATTGCTGTATTAACTGCAGTCATTACCGCTTTCTATACTATGAGAATGATGGGACTGGTATTCTTTGGAAAGAAGAGCAAACATATCGAAAAGATGGAAGAAGAAGGACATCATATCCATGAAGCATCATTATCAATGTGGATTCCATATGGAATTCTTGCAGTTCTTACTATTGGAATTGGTCTTATTGGATTATCAATGGAAGAAGGACTTCACCATACGTTTGTAGACTATCTTGAAAATTCCTTTGGTATTCACACCGAACATTATGCAATAGAAGCATCAATTCTACCCGAATTCTTACAGGGACTTAATCCTGTTGCACTTGGTTCATCATTAGCAGCATTTGCTATAGGAGCTGGATTAGGTTACATCTTCTATATTGGTAGATGGGTTGATCCTGTAAAATTTGTAAACTCTAACATCATCTTTTATGGAATTCATAAATTTCTCTTAAACAGGTGGTATCTTAATGCCATCATATACTGGTGCTTTGTTGTAGCACCATTATGGTTGGCAAGAGGTGTATTCAGATACTTTGAAAAGACAGCTATCGATTATGGCATGAATGATGGATTCCAGAAAGCAGTTTTATGGAGTGCAAAAGTTGTCCAAGGAACACAAACTGGCGTCTCACAATCATATCTATTCGTATTTGGAGCAGGATTACTATTCGTAGTTCTGATGTTGTTGATCTAGGAGATATGAAATGTTAGAAATCACCTCTACTCCACTGGTAATAATGGCAATTTTGGGAACCGTTGGAATTATTATTCCAATCATTAGTATTGCAAGAAAAGAGCAAGGTTCTAACTCATTTTATGCCGTAATTGCCTTTGCAGCATTAATTGTATCCCTTGGTTATGTTGGATACCAGTTCCTAAATGATAATATAGCACCAGCTGCTCTTTTCTCCGAAGATGTACTTGTAGATGATGCATTTGGTGGATTATTTGCAATAGCAATGCTAATTGTTGCTTTGTTCACTACTGTTGGCTCTTTCAATTACATGAGAAAACATAACTCTCCTGCTGTATACTATTCTCTAATTCTTCTTGCAACAATTGGTATGGTGCTAGTAGCATATTCTACTGATTTGGTAATGTTGTTTGTTGCATGGGAGCTTATGAGTCTTCCAACATACATTTTGGTTGGCTTTATTAAAAAGAATCCAAGCTCAAATGAGGCTGCACTAAAATATTTCTTGTTTGGTGCATTATCATCTGCAATCATAGTTTATGGAATTTCAATCTCATATGGATTAACTGGTTCTACAAACATTGGAGAAGTAATTCAAGGTTATTCAACACTTGATCCGTCTCTATTACCACTTGCTTTACTTTCAGTTGGAATGTTTATTGCAGGATTTGGATTCAAGATGGGACTTGTACCTTTCCATCAATGGCTTCCTGATACATATGAAGGCGCACCACCTCCAATTACTTCTCTTCTTGCAGCAGGAACAAAGAAAGTAGGATTTGCTGCAGCAATAAGAATTATTGTTCTTGGAATGGTTGTTCTAAATCTTGATTGGACATTAGCTCTTGGTATTCTTGCAGTAATGACAATGACAATTGGTAACATTGCTGCCATCATGCAAAAGAATCTCACTAGAATGTTGGCATATTCTAGTATTGCACACGCTGGATACATTTTGATTGGGCTTGCAGTTGCACCACATAGTTCCCTTGGTTTACAAGGTTCTTTGTATCATATTCTAAACCATGCAGTAATGAAAGGTATGGCCTTTATTGCAGTTGCAGGAATTGTAACAACTCTTGCAGTAACTAATCTCGATAAACTAAAGGGACTTGGAAGAAGAATGCCAATCACTGCTCTAGCTTTGGTAATCTCACTATTCGCGCTGGCTGGTGTTCCTCCACTTTCAGGGTTCTGGAGTAAACTGATGTTGTTTGGTAGTGCATTAGATGCTGGTTCTACATTATGGTGGGCACCATGGCTTGCAATTGCTGGTGTACTTAACAGTGCATTATCACTTGCTTACTATGGTTGGATCACAAGAAAGATGTACTTTGAAGGAGAAACAGAAAAGAGAGTTAAAGAACCAAAATCAATTATTGCTGTAATGATCTTCTCAATGATTTTCTTGATAGGATTTGGTGTATATCCAGAACCACTCATACAATTTGTAGAATTTGCAACTCCAGTACTTAGTTTAGACTTTATGCCTTAAACGAAGTAAACTTAATTAAATTATCTAGATTTACTTTTGCATCATTATCTGGAAGCTTTCTCAAATTAGCTCTTGCTTTTTCAGAATATTCTTTTAACATATCTTCCATTTTATCAAAAACATCTCTTGGGTCTGAGCTTTTCTTAATTAACAGATTAAACAATTTATCTTCATTTTTCCAATCTAACAAATCATCTCTAATTTGATATGCAATTCCAATGTTTTTGCCATATCCCGTTAATGCTTCAATTTGATCTTCTGATCCTTTTGCAATGATTGCACCTATTCTAGCTGCAACTTCAAAAGCTGTTGCTGTCTTGTATTCAATTACTTTAAGATAATCATCAAATGTAACATCTTCACTAGTTTCTAATCTACTTTCAATCATTTCTCCTTCACTCATTAACATAGCAGTAGTTGCCAAATCTTTTGTGATTCTAGCATTGTCTAATCTAGAAGATATTGCAAGAATTAATCCTAAAACAAAATCCCCTGTAAGGACACTGGTATTGTATCCATATTTGATATGGAATGGATCCTTTTGTCTTCTCATAGTTTCATTATCAATAATGTCATCATGGATGATTGATTCCATATGTAAAAACTCAACAGCACAAGATGCTGCAAATGTATTTTCATCAATTTTACCCACACATTCTGCAGATAAAGTCAAAATAATAGGTCTGATTCGTTTTCCACCATCTAAAGAATATTTTAGTGGTTCAATGAATTCTGATTCAGAATAAAGATCTAGCTCATTATCTAACGCCTGATCTATTTTTTTAATATACTTACCATATGTTTCAAGTAGAGGATTAATCTCGATATTTTTTCTATCCAAAATAGTCTGATCAAAAAACTTTGTTATTAGTAAATAAATCTTGGTGCTCCAGCCGGGATTTTCATCGATAGATTTTGAACCCGGGATCTTTGCCTTGAAAGGGCAAAATGCTTGACCGGTCTACACCACTGGAACCCAAGAAAATTCAGTAGTTTGACCATAAAATCTTTTGTAAACCACAAAGATTTTTTATTGGCAAATTTGGAGATGAGTCATGAATATAATAAAAAGAATTGATGAAATGATTGATGAAAGAAGTTTACTAAAACACCCATTCTACCAGATGTGGTCTGATGGAAAGTTAGAACAAAAATCTTTAGCAGGATATTCTAAAGAATATTTTCAACTTGTAAAAGCGGTTCCGTCTTTTATGACTCCAATTATTGAAAAAGCACCTGATTCAGTAGTTAGTGAATTAATTGCAAACCAACAAGAAGAATCTGATCATGTAAAACTATGGATTAGCTTTGTAGGAGAACTTGGTATATCTGAAGATGAACTAATTTCATATACTGGATTAACCAAAACCCGTAAAGCTGTTTCTAATTTGAATGAATTAATGAATACCTATGAAAGTGGTTCATGTGCTATGTATGCTTTTGAAAAAGAAATTCCTAAAATCAGTCAAACAAAACTTGATGGATTAGCAAAATTCTATGGAATGACCAGCGATGAAGCAACAGAATACTTCAAACTTCATACTGAAGCTGACATTAGACATGCTGCATCCTGGAGGAATATTCTGGAAAAATCTTCAACTGATTCAAATAACTTGCTTGAAATTGCAGATAAATCTATTTCTGCACAAAACTTGTTGCTTGATAGTTGTTATGAAGAATATTGTTAATCTCATAACATTTTATACCTAAGAAAAAATTCATCTGCTTAGGGCCCGTAACTCAGCTTGGTAGAGTAACCGGCTCATAACCGGTGAGCCAAGGGATCGAAGCCCTTCGGGCCCATTAATTTCCATTAGTTTTAAAATAAGCAAATCTAAAATTTACTGGCTGCAATGAAGAATCAGAGTTATATCTGAACGATGATTGGAAGGCATTTGTCTGAGCTGCCAAAACTTATTTGCCAATTTGATTTTTCACTTTTTCTAAAATATCCTCATCTACAAGATTTTGTTCATATAATGCTTCTGTAATTTGTAAAATATTTAGAATTGAATGCATCTTTACTCCTAATTCAGACAAAGCCTTATCAGCTCCCTCCATTCTATTAACAATTACATATGCATCATTTACAGAAATATTGACTTCTTTTAATAATTTTATTGCATTTACAACTGAACTACCAGTAGTTGCAACATCATCAATCATGATAACTTTCATTCCCTCATGAATTTTCCCTTCAATTGATTTTGAAGTCCCATAATCTTTTGGTTTACTTCTTACATAGATTAGTGGTTTGACAGTTTCTATAGCTAATGCTGATGCAATTACCAAACCACCTGTTGGCACTGACACAATTGAATCAAATTTATTTAATCCAATATTTTCTGCAATCTCGTTTTCAAGATATTTTACCATTTTTCTAAATTCATGAGGATAGCTTGGAACTAGCCTTAAATCTACATAGTATGAACTCTTTTTCCCACTAGAAAGTGTAAAGTCCCCAAATTTTATTATGCCATTTTGATGCAAAAATGTTGCAAACTCTTTAACAAATTCCATACCAAAATTAACTACACTGGATTTATTTTGGTTTGTATTGTGTATGAATTATGCCTGAAATCTGGTTAAATTATGGAATTACAGATGTTGTTTTGGATATAAGCGCAGAGAATTTAGAGCAAAAAATTGATTCTGAAGGTAAAACTTTGGAAGATTCAGTAATTAATGAAAAACTCAGTACACTTGATTTATCAAAACCAATGGAACTTGTAGTTTTACATAATTCAAAATCTATCCAAAAAATCATTTCATCACTATTTACTTTATGTGAACAAAAATCAAAACCATTCCCAAAAATTTTAGCTGACAAACAAATCCTGAATTTAGTTAAAGCAGGATTACCTGAAGGAAGCTCAATTAATGAATTTGATGATGTTGATATTTCAAATTCAAATCTTGTATTTATGGCTGAAATGGAATATGATGGATTGTTTGGTTATGAAACCATTTCAACTCGCCTGATCAAAAAATTTGGCCTAGAATCTATGCTTTCAGCATATGCAAAAAGACAGGGAAACCTTCCTACCCCTGGACAATATCCAGAAAGTTTGAAAGAAGCAAAAAAATTTACCAATAATTTTGAAATTCAAGGAATTGAAATAGTTGCAAATTCTGAAGGCATAATTGATTTTTCTATAGGTCATCCTTCAGAAACTCTTTCTGCAACAAAAATTTTGGAATCTCATTCAATCAAAGATGTTAGTCAACATAAAACAATGATAATTAGTACTGGTAAAGATGCAAGTAATGTTAATCTTGGAAAATCACTCTCTTCACTTTGGAATTGTTCAAATGCAATCAAAAAAGATGGTCTTGCTATTTTAGTAGCTGAATGTAAAGGTGGTTTAGGTTCTGATGCATTTCAACAATACATTGAAGATAGATTAACTTTGGAACAGCTACGAAATCCTACTAAATACATTAGTGGAATGGAGGATTTGTTATTTCTTTCAGAAGTCCAAAAGAATTTTCAAATTGGTTTAGTTTCAATTCTTCCGGAATTTTATGCAAAGAAACTTGACATGGTTTCTTTACCTGGCATAAAGCATTCTTTGGAGTATATTCTAAAAACACAAGGTGCAAAACAAAAAGTTGCAGTAGTTACAGATGGTGCTAGACTTTTACTAAGGTAAAAAGTTAGGTAAAAAATTTGATGGTAACGGTGCGCATAAAATTGCTAATACTATGATTCCAACATATGCAAGTTTTCTGTTTTTTGTAAGTGGCGAAACATCATCCAGTGGATTTGCACTAGGATTTTTTGAACTCATTACAAAAATCAATATTGCCATTAACCAATAATTTAACAAAACAAGAATTGCCATACTTCCATAAGTTGCATATCTGTGCATCTTTGTACCAAGTAATGTTCTTGCCATGTGTCCTCCATCTAATTGCCATGCTGGCAATAAATTCAAGAATGTAATTAAAAATCCAATCCAAGATGCAAACATAATTGGGGTCATGATGATTTCTTGTCCAGCTACACCTTTGCCAAACATTGCCAAACTAGCAGACATTAACAATGGTTGCCCCATATCCCATTCTATCAATTTGGATTCTGCAAATAATTCTGCAGCAATAGCTTGATCTATAACCGGTACAGTATATGCACCATAAATTGAAACTATTATTGTAATTACTAATCCTGCAATAGGACCTGCAATTGCAACATCAAATAAAATTTCTCGATTAATAGTTAATCCCTTTGATTGGATAAACGCACCAAATGTTGGAATGCCAATAATAGGTAACCCTGGAATAAAGTAAGGCCAAGTTGTTTTTAGTTTGTGTGCTTTAGCAGCAATAATGTGGCCAAGCTCATGGGTTCCTAAAATTCCTAGTAATGCTAATGTGTAAACTGCTGCCATCTCTAGCGGATCTCCGATCTCTACAATTGAATTTGTTCCAGATGTTCTATAGTATCCATCTACCATAACAAATGAAATAACAACTGCAAACAAAATTCGAGGAGTCCATGCTGTACTCAACCAACTTCTCTGTTTTTTTGGAGTAAATTTTTGAATGATGATATATTTTGCACCATTCATCTCTTCTAATTTGCAGACAAAACTCATATTTTCTAATTTTCTTGCTAAATCCTCAAACTTTGATTTAAATTCTAAATCTTCAATTCTAAATTCTAATGAAAATTCTGCTTTTGTAAAATCACTGACCTCAAATATGGAATTGACTAGTGAAATAATATCTTCTTGTGAATGTTCCTCCATCTATTTTAGGGCTAAATCTTTCCATTAAATGGTTTTTTGGTTTAAAATTAAATATTGATGCCCTTATTCTATATCATGCAAGTAATTCTTAGACAGTTAGGTGACTGTAATATTAGACGAGCAGAGTCAAGCGATCTAATCCCTGTAATGGAAATTAACTTGAAAACTCTCCCAGAGCATTATTCTGATTATTTCTATGAAAGTTTGCTGGCAGAAATTCCTGAGGCATTCATAGTTGCAGAAATTGGAGGAAAACATGTTGGTTATATTATGTGTAAAACTGAGTATGGTTTTTCAAATTTTAAGAAATTAGGCTTTGTCAAAAAAGGTCATGTAGTGTCTATTGCAGTTCTTGATGATTATAGAAGAAAAGGAATTGGAAGCGGACTTGTTGAAGAATCTGTCAATGGTGTAAAATTAAAAAAATGTGATGAATTCTACTTGGAAGTACGATGTAGCAATAATGAGGCTGTCAAACTGTATGAAAAACTTGGATTTGTTATTAGACAACAACTAAACGCCTACTATAGAGATGGTGAAGATGCATATCTTATGGCAATTGAATTAGATTAGTTCAAACCAATAAATAACTCACAAAAAATTCTTTGTCATGAACAAGCGCAAAGGAATGGGTATTACCATTTTTATGCTTTGTATTGGTGGATTCTTTCTTTATGCATACTTGTTGATGCTTTCTGAATGGAGCCCTATTGTACTACAATTATCTGTATTGATGATTGCTGGTGGAATACTTGGAGTAATTGCATGGATTGGATATGTTATGGCAACAACAAAACCTTCACCTGCGTCAATCACGTCAGATGATTAGTCTATTTAGAAATTTTTACATCTACTACTGTTTGATAATATCTAGGACCTACTGCTCTGACAATTTTTGAATTGAGAATTTCTGATTGCACTGGTGTTACTTGAAGATAATGTTCTTCTGAAAGTTTACTTGCTTCTGATTTTTTATCTGCATGAATATGTGAATAATAATGGATAATGCCTCCATTTTTGGTTGTATTAATTGCAGATTCTAAAAATTCATCGGATCTTTCAGGTAACAACATTAACGTTCTATTCGATTTATCCAATAACTGCTCTTTGATAATCTCTGATGCATTCCCATTTATTGAAATTACTTTTCCAGCAAGTTTGTTTAATCCAATATTCTTTTCACACAGTTTTGATGCAACTGGATTGATATCAAGACTATAAACAGTACATTTTTTCTTTTTTGCAGCCATTATAGAAAACATTCCAACTCCTGCAAACATATTGGTAATTATTTCTCCATCATGGATCAAATTTGCAATTCGTTCTCTTTCTGTAGACAGTCTAGGCGAAAAAAATGCATTTTCAACATCTACTATAAATTTACAACCAAATTCCTTGTATTCTGTTTCAGTATTATCTTCTCCTGCAAGAATCTCTAGGTTTCTTGTACGAAAATCCCCTTCCACATCTGATGCTTGATAAAAAACACTTCTAGCAATTTTTACCTCATTTAGCAAAGTTTCACCAATTATTTTTTTCTTTGATAAGAGAGAATCAGGAATTCTTACTATGATTATATCTCCAATCTGGTCAAAGGCCGAAATCAATTCATCACTTTCTTTTGGTGTGAGAGAGTTTTCCAATGCTTTTTTTAGCATTCGAGTCAATTCTTGTAATAGTAATTTCCAGATGATTTTTGATTTTTATCTAATCTACTTTCTAGTTTGTTTACACGAGGTCTGAGACTTCTTTCATCTCTTCTAAATGACATATCAAGTGATTTTAGAAATCTATTCATAGCATCAACTTTTGGCATTGGAGATGTAGCTTGACCAGATATCCCTGATTCTCCCTCAAAGATTACCATTGTGTCAGAAATAAGATCCATCAACTGTAAATCATGATCAATTACTATTGCTGATTTTCCATAAGAACGAACAAATTTTTGCACAAATTTTGCTATTGCAATTCTATCTTCTACATCCAAAAATGCTGAAGGTTCATCTAATGCATACAAATCTACTTTTTGTAATAGACATGATACAACTGCAACTTTTTGTAGTTCTCCTCCAGAAAGATTCTTGATAGATTTATTGTAGAGTTTTTTGATTTTTAGTGGTTCAAGTATTTGTTCTTCTTCAAGACTTCCTTCAACTGGATTACCATTTGCCTTATCTAATACTGATATAACTTCTATATCAATATCATTTTGAAGATATTGTGGCTTGTATGCTATTTTGATTTTCTTATCAATCCTACCAGAATCTGGTTTTTCAACTCCTGCAATCATTTTCATAAAAGTCGTTTTTCCTAGAGCATTTGCACCCATTATGCCTAAAACTTCACCTTTTCTTACTCGACCAGGTTCAATTGCTACTGAAAATGAAGGATATTTCTTCTCAATCTTTGGGTAAGTTACAATATCACTTCCTTCTTGAAATATATCAGTAGATGATGATGATACATCAAAAGAAAATTTCTTATCTCTAAATCTAACATTTTCAGTTGGTAAATATCCATCAAGAAAAACATTGATTCCAACTTTAGTAGATAGAACACTTGAAACAATTCCATATGCCGCAGGTTCACCATATAATACTTCAATATAGTCACTGAGAAAATCTAGTACTGTTAGATCATGTTCTACTACCATTACACTTTTTCCCATTCTTGCTAGACCTTGTATTACCCTAGCAACTCCCATTCTTTGAAAAACATCATTGTATGATGATGGTTCATCAAAAAAGTAAAATTCTGTATCTTTTGATGCTGCTGCTGCTATTGCTAATCTTTGTAATTCTCCACCACTAAGCTCCTTTAAACTCTGTTCCATAGAATTTTCTAGTCCTAGTTCTTTGATTAGTTCTCTTGACACTCCCCTCTCATCATATTTGTCAATGAGTTCTTTCCCTGTTCCATCAAATGCTTCTGCAATATGATGAACCTGTTGTGGTTTTATTGATGCACGAATTTGTTTTTGTTCAATTTTTTCAAAATGTTGTTTAAGTTCTGTTCCACTATAATATTTTAAAATCTCATCCCACTCTGGTGGATTTTCATATCTTCCAAGATTTGGTTTTAGATTTCCTGATAATATGTTAACTACTGTACTTTTTCCCATTCCATTTCTTCCTAGCAATCCAACAACTTCTCCTTTCTTTGGAGTCGGTAATTTGTATAGTCGAAATGAATTTACTCCATACTGATGAATTTTGTCTGTAGCTAACTCACTTGCTAGATTTACAATTGTTATTGCATCAAATGGACATACTTTAACACATATTCCACAACCATTGCAGATGTCCTCATCGATCTGGGCTTTTTTTGATTCTTCATTTAGAACAATACATTCTGCGCCTGATTTGTTAACTGGGCAGTATTTTATGCACTCTAAACCACATTTTTTTGGTTGGCATAACTCCTTATCTAAAACTGCAACCCTATGTGTCATATCGTAACCCAGTATTTTCTTTGCTTTATACCTATTTTGAGTATATTTGAAATCTGGCGTTACGTTAATAGATGAGAATTTTATATCACTGTTCAAGCCGGCCATAGCGTTAGGGCGCGACCCAATCCCATTCCGAACTTGGAAGTCAAACCTGACGTCGCTGTTGTGCTACTAAGATGCGAGAGCCCTTGGGAAGCAACAGTGCTGGCATTTTCTAACTTTCAATCAAATCTTTTAATATTCAATTAATTGGTTTGATTATGATCTTAATGTCAAATTGTACTGTATGTGGAGAATCATTTTCTGATGATGTTAGATTTCTTAATCATATGATGGAAAAACATGGTTTTAGAAATCCAAATGTTGGTAAATCTGATAGAAATAGTAGAGGATACTAATTCTACAAATTTTGTAAATAATCTAAAATCAATCTTACACCAAAACCCGTAGCTCCTTTTGGATTGTATGCTTTTTCTTTTGTAGCTATTTGTGTCCATGCAACTCCTGCAATGTCAATATGTATCCATGGGGTATTTTCAATAGCATTTCTCAAAAATGCTGCAGCAGTAATGGTTCCTGCTGCTCTGCCTATTCCAACATTTTTCATATCTGCAACATCTGATTTTATCATGTCCATAAAATCTTGATTTAATGGAAGTTCCCAAACTTCTTCTGTAGTTCTTTTAGAAGATTCATTGATTTTCTTTGTTAGTTTTTCGTTGTTTGATACAATTCCTGCTATGTTAGTACCTAATGCTATAATACACGCTCCAGTTAAAGTTGCAAAATCAATAATTGCTTTTGGTGAATATTGTTTTTCTCCATATGCTAATGCATCAGCCAAAATCAATCTCCCTTCCGCATCTGTATTTAGAATCTCTGCAGTTTTTCCATTGTATAACTTTATGATGTCCCCTGGTCTGTATGATTCTCCGCCAGGCATATTTTCAACTGATGGAACAATCCCTATAACATTAATTGGTAGTTTTAATTCTGAAACTGCTTTCATTATTCCAAGAACTGTACAACCACCACATTTGTCAAACTTCATCTCATCCATCTTATCTCCTGGCTTTAACGAAATCCCTCCTGTGTCAAATGTTACTGCCTTGCCAACTAGAACAATTGGTTTTTCGTTTCTTGGTCCACGATTATGTTCTAAAATAATTAACTTAGGTTCATTTTTACTTCCTTTTCCTACTGCTGTAATTCCACCAAAGCCTCTCTTTTTCAATTCAAGTTTAGAAATTATATTACATTTTATTTTGTTCTTTTTGGAAATTGTTTTTGCAAAATTTGCCAATGTTGTTGGAGTACATTCGTTTGGAGGTAAATTTGCAATACTTTTTGTAAATATTACACCCTCTGCAACAATTTCAGATGTTTTGATTATTTGTGAAATTTTATTTGATTTAGAAACTATGATTGTTAGATCTGGTGAGTTGTTTGCTTTTTCTGCTTTAAATTTATCAAATTTGTAAAGAGCCATCTTAGAACCTTCTACAATTTGAGAAACTGATGAAATTTGATCAAACACAAAATTTGGGGGTGTGATTATTGAAAATTCTTTTAGTTTTAACTCCCTTGCTTTTTGTGCAATTTTACCTGAGACAAACCTGATAGTATCTTTTGTTAAATTCTCCTTTTTTCCTAGCCCTGCAAGTAGAATTCTTTGTGCATAGTTTTTTCCTGGACTTGGAATTATGGTTAACCTTCCTAATTTCCCTTCTAAATCTTTTAGAGACTGGTTGATTACTGAGGATGTTTTAACGTCAAATTTTCCTAATCCTAGAACTTTGTTTGAATTTTCTAATACAAATCCACAAAGAAGTTCTGTTTTCTTTTTTGTAGAATCAATTTTTATCTTCATATTAAATGACTGGGTTTTAAAGTCATATTTAGATTTACTAGATATCTATTTTTTTGCTATTTGTAAGAAGACTTAATGATCTCAAAAAAACCTCTTTAACAGTTTTACAATCTTGTTTACAATACTCATCAATTCTCATAGTAGATGAATTTTTTGTTTTTTTAGAAAAAATTGATTTTACTAATGGAAATAGTGCTGCCCTTCCTCCATATGCTCTTTTTTTATCAATAAACCAAAACATATCTAATGCAGATTCATCTAGAATTTCATTTCTTATCTTTGTTCCAAAATCTGAATAATGACCTATCATTGTTATTTGACCTCTTGCGATAAAATCAACAAATTTAGCAAATTTTACACACAAGTAACATTGATTGTCAAAAACTACAATCGGAATATTTTCTTTAATTTCCATAATATCCTTTAGTGGCGATCAAATTAAAATTTTACAGAAGTAATTCTAACGTTAACCGATAATCTAGCGGCTAATTTCATGTATTTCTATAGGTAAATCTAGTATTTAGTCATTGATCAAGGTCTATTACACAATACCCAGAAGATCATTAATGATCATTCAATGAGTGATTCATGTACCAAATAAAATGCAAAAAGAATGGAATAGATGTAATATTATTTAGAAAAACAAACAATTATTCCATTACAGATTACCAATAATCCATTAGAATTTAGAATCTATGGTAGTGATAGACTATCTCTATATGGTTATTTTAGAAAGAAAAAATGGGTTTACCTCACATGTATTTCTCTTAATTCTCATTTAATTATTATGAACGTTGGCTTCCAGCTAAGTGGTTCCTTTGTTAACTGATGTGCTTTTATAAATAATGGAAATGCTTCATCTGTTCTGTTTAGTTCCTGCAATGCATTTGCCTTATTTACTAGTCCACCAATTCGATCAGGTTCTATTTCCAATACCCTATCAAAATATGGAAGCGATTCTTCATATTTTCCTTGTTGCAATAAAGTAACTCCCTTGTTAGTTAATACTGCAAGTAATGTCTCTTGTTTTACCTTCTCTTCGTTATCTAAAACTCTGTCAAAATATTTTATTGCCTCGTTTGGATCTCCAAAAATTGATAGTACAATTCCTGCATTAGCTACTGCCTTGAAACTTACATCCCCCTTTGATTCTGAAATCTCTATTGCCTTGTCAAATAATGCTCTTGCATCTTTGTAATGTCCTTGTCTTGCAAGAACAATTCCTTTGTCTACTAATGCTTTTACATCTGATGGATCTTTTTCCAGTGCTTTATTGAAAAATTCTAGTGCAGCAGCATTGTTTTTTAATTCAAGTAATTCTACACCACGTTCAATTAACTCTTGTTTTGTATCATCTGGTTCTATTTTTGGAATAGTGATTTTTTGCTCCACATTTAGAATTCCATTATTAATTAGGTATTTTATCGCATTCAGAAATTCTACCTCTGAAATTTTTCCATCACCATACCACTTTGCAGTATTTTTAACCCATTCTGGAACTGAAGCAAAACCAAAAGAGAAAAAACTATCCTATGAGCCTTCGGCATACATTCAATCTAAAATAAAAATTGGGACTGAAAAGTATCTCATAAAATTTAATCTATGTGCAGGCGATAAAACATTAGACAAAGTCATGGTTCTCATAAAGTCTCAAATTGAAGCCATTCAGGTAGGCTCAAACAAGGATGTTCCTGCCAATGCATGTAGAAGTTATGAAACGCAAATCTTTGCAAAAAATCCTGATAACATATTCATTGAGATACTAGAGGAAGTCATTGCAAAATAAGAAAATCCTCAAAAAGTACTCTAAACTGGTCACTAGACTGAGTTTTTCCTTAAAGGCTTCGAGTTTTTGAGCTCCTGTAATTTTGCAATTAGCGTTAGAGTAACAAAAGTAGATTTTTATTAAATTTACAAAGATAATGATCAAGATGGGACTAAATTATTATCAAATTAAGAAAAATATTCTCAGAGCACGTAAGTTAGTGATTAAGGCAACTAATATTGCTGGTTCAGGTCATCCTGGAGGTTCTTTCTCTATGGCAGAAATTTTAGGCTGTTTATTTTACAAATATCTAAAATTTGATCCTAATAATCCTCAATGGGAAGACAGAGATCGCTTAGTTTTATCTAAAGGTCATGCTGCTCCTGGTTTATTTTCAAACATGGCAGTTGCAGGATATTTTCCAGAATCTGAACTTGAAACTCTACGAAAATTTGGTAGTAGATTACAGGGGCATCCTGACCTAAAATGTCCTGGTGTGGAATTCTGTGGTGGATCTTTAGGCACGGGATTATCTTATTCTGTGGGAATTGCACTTGCAGCAAAAATTAATTCAAAAGATCATCATGTTTACACAATCATTGGAGATGGAGAGTCAGATGAGGGTCAAATTTGGGAAGCTGCTATGACTGCTGCAAAATACAAAGTTGACAATCTTACTGCTTTTCTTGATAGAAATTTCATTCAACAAGATTCCTACACTGAACAAATAATGCCACTAGATGAAAAATTAGAAGGTGATGATCTTTCTGAAATGTGGAAAGATGCTTCACGTTGGAAGACTGGTGATAAATGGAGATCCTTTGGTTGGAATGTCATTGAAATTGATGGACATAGAATTGAACAAATTGATGCTGCCATTGCAAAAGCAAATGCAACAAAAGGAATACCTACTATGATAATATCAAGAACAGTTAAGGGTAAATCCATAGAACATATGGAAGATAATCCACAATGGCATGGAAAAGCTCCTGACTCTGATGTAGTTCCTATAATTAATCATGAATTGGATTCACAATTCATGATTGCACCATCTATTATTGCAGGTGATATGGCAAATCTGGAAAATGAAGTTAAAAGATGTGTTTCTGGCAGATCTGATTATATTCATCTTGATGTAATGGATGGTCAATTTGTTCCAACCAAAACTTTTGATCATAACAAAATCAAAGAACTAAGACCTCTTACTATAATTCCATTTGATTCACACTTGATGATAAATGAACCTGTAAAACATGTTAGAGACTACATTGATGCAGGTAGTGACATTATTACTGTTCATGCTGAAGTAACTGATGAATCTAGTTTTGGAGAAATTCATGATTTACTAAAACAAAATCAAATTGGTGTGGGATTTGCAATAAATCCTGATACTGAATTACCTGAATGGTCTTACAAATTCTTACCTTCACTTGATCAACTAATTGTAATGTCTGTAGTTCCTGGAAAATCTGGTCAGAAATACATTGAAGAAACACACGTAAAGATAACTAGGTTGAATTCTATTCTAAAAGAAAACAATTTTTCAGGCTATATTGAGGCTGATGGAGGAGTAAATCTTGAAAATATTGGATCCATATTTGCAGATGGTGCACGTGTCTTTGTTGGAGGCGGTGCTATAGTTGGACAGCAAGATGTACGAATAGCAATTAGAGACTTTAGAAATGAGGTTTTAAAATCTAGAAGACGTATTCTACTTGATAAAGCTCACGAGTTAGGTGGAACCGATTTAGTAAACAAATGGATTGGTTTGCATGTTGTAGGAGAAAAACAAGAACAAATTAAAAAAATTGCACAGGAGGCAGGATACATTTGAATGAACCAATAATGACTGATATGCGTTCAGAATATTCCAAAGCTTTGATTCAAGTTGGAAAAGATAATCCAAATGTTGTAGTTTTAGGTGCAGATACAACTGATTCGTTGAAGACCTCTAGTTTTGGGAAAGAATTCCCTGATCGATTTTTCAATGTAGGTATTGCTGAAGGAAATCTTGTTACTGTTTCTGCTGGATTGGCAGCATCTGGAAAAATCTCTTTTGCTAGTACTTATGCAATATTTTTGCCAGGAAGAGCAGTTGATCAAATTCGAAATAATATAGCTTATCCCTCTCCACAAGGAAAAAAAGGTCTTAATGTGAAATTAGTCGTATCTCATGGAGGTTTATCTGTTGGACCTGATGGAGGTTCACATCAACAAATTGAGGACATTGCAATAATGCGAGTTATTCCTAATTTCCGAGTTTTTATTCCAGCTGATACAATTTCAGTTTCTAAATTAACTCATTTAATGGCAACTGAATATGGTCCATTTTACATGAGAATGGCAAGATCAAAAACTCCTATAGTCCATTTAGAGTCTCAAGATTTTCAAATTGGAAAAGGAATTACTCTAAGAGATGGTTCTGATTGCACCATTGCAGCATGTGGAATTACTGTTAAGATGGCTTTAGATGCAGCTGAGTCATTACATCAAGAAGGTATCTCATGTAGAGTTTTGGATATGTTTTCAATAAAACCAATTGACAATGAAATTTTAGAAAAAGCAGCAAGAGAAACAGGTTGTATAGTTACAACTGAGGAGCACAATATTTTTGGTGGTATGGGTTCTGCTGTTGCAGAATCTGTTTCTGAATCATACCCTGTACCAATAAAGAGAATTGGGGCTCAAGATATGTTTGGAGAATCAGCTAGAGATGATGAAGTTCCTTTACTCTTAGAGAAGCATGGAATAACATCTTTTAATATGGCAAAACAAGTCAAAGAAATTAGGAGCAAAAAACTATGAAGATTTTTCTTGACACTGCTAATCTGGAATCTATTAGAAAATTTAATGATATGGGATTACTAGATGGAATAACAACTAATCCTTCTTTGATGTCAAAAGAAAAAGGCAATCCTAAAGATGCAATGAAAGAGATCACAAAAATCATCAAAGGTGATGTGAGTTTAGAAGTTGTAAGTACAGAATATTCTGGAATGATAGAAGAAGGTAAACGTCTTCGCGAATATGGAGATAATGTTGTCGTTAAAGTTCCTATGACCCCTGCTGGCTTGAAAGCATGCAAATCACTTTCATCAGAAGGAATTCCTGTAAATGTTACATTGATATTTTCTCCAAATCAAGCTTTGCTTGCTGCAAAATCTGGCGCAAAATATGTTAGTCCATTTATTGGACGACTAGATGATATTGGCCAAGATGGAATGCATTTAATTAAAGAAATCAAAGAAATATTTTCTAATTATGATTTTGGAACTCAAATACTTGTTGCAAGTATTCGTCATCCAATACATGTAATTGATGCTGCAAAAATTGGAGCAGATGTTGTAACTTTACCTCCTGCTATTTTAGATAAAATGATACAACATCCATTGACAAAAATTGGTCTAGAAAATTTCCTTGCAGATTGGGAAAAACTCAAAGCTGGAAATCCTGATATCAAAATATAGTATAATCTAACAAAAACTAATTAAAAAATAAGGTTTTTTTAAAATAAAATGACTATTTGCCTGTGCTTTTTCTAGAACCTGTACCTCTACCTGTACTTCTGGTCATTCCTTTTGTATCAGGTCTTGCTTTTGGTTCAGGTGTATCACTTAATTTTCTTGTACCGGTTCCTCTACCTGAGGATATTCTTACGTTACCTGCGGCTGCTTTTCTTGCGGCTTGAATTTGTTTAAATTCGTCACCAGTCCATTTTGCAGCATCAGCATCAACTTCGATAATTTTAGTACCTCTGCCGGAACGTACTCTTATTTTAACCATAAATTACGTTAAATTCACTGGTATTTATCTAAGCTCATTATTTCTAATGAAAAGAAGATCATGAAAGACTCTGGAATAATCTTTGTTTTAACTACTAATCCAGCCTAGTTTTTTGAAATATATAAACATCATGATTGCAGGAATTGCTGATGCTAGAATAATAATTATAAAAGTTGTAAATGGACCTAAGATAATTGAACTATCTCCAATTCCTCCTGGCAAATTAACATTCATTCCATAAAATGTTCCAATTACTGTTGATGGAATTGCTAATGTGAAGATGATGGTTAGTACCGCAAGTACCTTGTTTGTTTTTTCAGTACTTAACACAAAGTCTGTATCTTTGTAAATTTCCATAGTCTCTCTTGATTCTTCTAATGTTTCAATTACTTTGTCTATATGGTCAATTATGTCATCAAAAAATAATGCTAGTTCCTCGTCTTCTCTTTCAGAAAATCTTTTAATGTTTTTTGCAATTTCTAATACAAATTTCTTTAATGGGTTAGCTATTCTTCTTAATCTGTTAATTTCTCTTCTAAGCAAAGCAATACTTCTTGCTACTGGTTTTTTTTCATCAAATACTTGATCTTCCATTTCATCTAGATTTGCAATAATTTTTCTAGAAGTATGTAAAAGATCATCCACTAGTACATCTATGATTTCATGAAGTAATACTCCTGAGGATTTTCCTAATAACCTATTTTTTCTTTGCTGATCTGAATTTGTTTTACATATTTCTACCAATTCAACTAGTGGTTTAAGATCTCCTTGATGGACTGTAACTATGAAATCTTTCCCAAGAAATATGGATAATTGACTATTTTTTGATATTCCTATTTTTTGTGATAATGGTGAAAAATGTAAAATTACAAAGAAATGATCATTGTAACTGTCTAGTTTTGGAAGTTCAAATTTGGTCATACAGTCTTCAATGTTTAGTTTATTGAAATTGTATTTTTTGGCTAATTCTTCAACATCGTTTCTATCTGGATTTTGTAAATCAATCCATTCAAATTTTTCACCTTGAATAGATTCAATTTTACGTTCGATAGAAATCTCTACTGATTTTCTACTTGCACGTAATCTATTCCTAATGAATCCTTCTTTCAAGTCGAAAAATACCCTAATACAACAAATTTAAAGCGATCGATATATTTTATGTAAAAATTTTAGTTGTGAAATTTAAAAACATTCTTGAATTTGAGGCTACTTGAATGGAAGTAAATAATTCATTCCAACCCATGTGAATCCAATTGCTATTGCCATTCCAATCCACCATAATCGCATATTTTAAATTCAAACTAGTCAATAATAAGTCTACAGTCTAATTTTCAGTTAGACATCAAAGATTATTACAGGATAAACTAACTTTCTTTTTTGTGGCCTTCGTAGTACAGTGGCTAGTATAGGGGATTGTGGATCCCCGGACAGGGGTTCGATTCCCCTCGAGGGCCTACATAATTTTTTTAAAATCATAAAAATTATGCTAGAAACTTTTACAAGAAAATAAATTACATTTTTTATACGTAATTTTGTTCAATCACTTAATTCAACACCTTCTGCAAAAATTAATGTTTTTCAAAATTTTATTAATGAGAATTTCCATACAATAGTGATTACAATGGCAAAAATAAGAGTACGTTCCGGCAGAGGTACTAAAATTATCGAAGTTGATACTGATGCAGCAAAATGGACTGGAGAAGATTTCAAGAAAATCCAAGCTGCAAGAAAAGCAGCATCTAAAGATAAGTTTATCTCAACAGGACGAGGAACTGGAAGAATAAAATTTGGAGATAACCCTGAACCAAAAGCAAGACCTGATACAAAAGGAATGTGGGTTAGTTCAGGAAGAGGCACCAATAAAAGAAAACTCTAAGCAACTCTGTGGGAATAGTCTAAAAAAATAATTAACAAAATGTATCATCCCTAAAAGGTTTTGAAAATAATTAATGATCTAATTTGAATAAGATGTAGAAAAAAAATAGAATTGTTATGATTACTTGAAAGATCGTACCTTACGAACTACTTTGTTATGATCTAATGAAGCAGTAGTAGTTATGTACAAAATATGGTTTCTTCCTGCAGGCATAATTATCCTTTTCACGTGTTCATATTCTGCAACAACATACTTGCATGAACCAAGTGTCTTTAACAGTTTTTTTCGTCGGTTCCAATCTTTTGCTGCTGCCTTTAATGATGCCAAGCTTTGTTTCTTTGACACCAAAATGTTCACTTTTTTAGCACGTTCTGAAAACACCAGTTTTCCTTTTAGATCGCATACACTTACGACTCTAACAGATGGACTTACCTTCAAAACTTTTTCAACTGCTTGATGAATTTCCATAATTGTTAGTAAACATTCTAGATGATAAGATTTTCTAAAAGAATTTTAAATATTAGTTCTGGCTATTATTTGAAGATTCTGAAATCATTTTTTTCAATGAGTAAAAATTAATCCTTTTTTTCTACCTAATTTTTAGAAAATACCAAATTTACTTGATTCCATTTCTTCTTTAATAGCTAGCTTGAATCGAGGAGATTTACTCTCTACATTATTTGTTAGCCATGTAAGAAATTTCTTTTCTGTTCCTTTTCCCTTTAATTTATTAAAATCTGGTCCCATCATTTCTACCAATTTTTCAACAAGTGATTTGTTTATACTTAATACAAAAAAGTGCCATCCAAAAGCGAATTCTGAATCAGTCATAACAAAATCGTCATTACTGTGAACCATTTCTTCTAAAAGAATTAGTTGTTGAGTTAATGCTTTACTTGTTTTATCATAATCTATTGCAGAAACATTGATGTTAATTCTACCATCCATACTCCTTTCACTTTAAAACAAAATAAAAGGATTATACAGATTATTCCTTTAAAAGATATTCAAAATCTATGTCAAAATGCATTTTCATAATGTTGATATACGTTTGAATAGATTCTGGAACTTCCTCACTACACGCTACTCCTAATTTTTTTGCATTAATCCAAATTACTAATGTCTGTATAATTGTCAAAAATCGATCATTTCTAATTTCAGGAGTTCCAATAGATTTTGTGTATCTTTCTGCAAATTCCCATGCTGTTACAAAATCTATGCATTTTACCCCAAAAATTGCTAATAACTGCTCTTGCATATTTTGTGCTTTTTTGAATGGTGTTTTGTTGATAATGTATGGGAAATTTACTTTATCTGGAAGACAATCTGGAAGTGGTCCCCAAATTGTAATTATTTTTGTTTCTGGTTTTAGATTTCCAAACTTTTCTAACATTTGATTAATTACATTTTCATCTGTAAACCAAAACAAAATTACAGATGCATCTGAGATGTCTGATTCTTCTATATCATTGCAAATTAGTTGTCCTTGAATATTTTTTTGTTTAAGAATTTCTTTTGCTGCTTGAATTTTTTCAGGATTATTATCTATTCCTACTGCTTTTTTTACTTTGAACTCATTTATTGCAATTTCAATTCCTATTTCATTACCACAGCCTAAATGATAAAAAACGTCATTTTTCCCTATATCTGCAAATTTGAAAATTTCCCTAAAAGATTTTTCTGGAAGCTGTACATCTTCACCACTAAGTAACTTTTTTGGAAGTGTTTGTAGATACTCTTCAATTTTCAATAGTATTATTCCTATAAACGAGAATTTATTCTCTTATACTTTCTAATTTTGAAACTGCTTGCCACAACTGTGTTCTTACATATGAGGGCATATTGGGATCTTGTGTTACATCATCTAGGAGACTAATTGTATTTGCAGCTCTCACTGATAGTGAATACTCTTTATTATTCAAATCTACAATCAAATCTGAAATTGATTTTTTTATTGTTTTTGGAGTAGAATTATTGGAAGCAATCTGATTTAATGTTTCAATTGCTTCTTTCATAGATTCTTTATTTTGATTCTCGTCTGCCATTTTTTACACTTTTTCTTAAAAATTAGAAGTATATAGTTACATCTCTACAAATACGTTATCTGATTCTACTACAACATTGTATGATGTTAAATCTCTAATTTTTGCTGGGAATTTAACTAATTTTCCAGTTTTACAATCAAATTCTGCTCCATGCCAACCACATGTAATTGTACATCCATCCAATTTTCCATCTGATAGACTGGAACCAGAATGCGTACAAGAATCATCTGTTGCACAATACCCACCATCAATATTTGCAACTAAGATATCTCTTCCATCAATCGATACCTTGATCATCTCTCCAGGAGGGATATCTGATGTTTTACCAGCTATAATTTTTCCCATTGTACTTTTTATTTGATTATTCTTAATATTTTTTTGTATATAATGACGATAATGATTAGAGAGGCAAATGCTTTAGATAAAATTCCAATTTTAAAATTTTGTAAAGATACTTTTTCTTGGGGGGACTATATAGATCAAGTTTGGGATTTTTGGTTAACTGAAGGTAATTTCTTCATATTTGAAAAACAATCTCCAGTTGGAACTTGTCATGCATTTTACTCAGATGATCAAATCTGGATTGAGGGAATTAGAATTGACCCAAATTTTCGTAGACAAAAAATTGCATCTGAACTAGTAAAACATGCTGAATCCATAGGAAAAGAAAATGACACTTTATCTTCCTTTATGTTAATTGATACTCAAAATACTTCATCTCTTTCTATGGCAAATACTTTAGATTATAACCGCTTTCAAACCTGGAATTTTTATTCTCTTCTACCAAAAAGAAATTTAAATTATGACGTTCACTTTGAAAAATCCCTAAATCGTCAACTTTATTCCCATTATGTAAAATCTTGGAGGTGGCTTCCTATTGATGATGCTACGCTTTCTATATTTTATAAACAAAATAAAATTGTTAAATCTAATATAGATGACAAAGATTCAATTGCGATTCTTACTGATTCTGAGCATTTTGATAAAACCTTAATTGTTACATTATTTTCAGGTTCACAAAACACTACATTACAAGTAATTTCCTTTTTACAAAATTATGGTATGGAAAAAAACTATGAAAGAATACAAATTTTGACTAAAGAACAATTGCCCATTTTTGATTCATTGGAACATAGAATTTCATTTCATTTAATGAAGAAATCTTTGGCTTAATCTGATCTAACAAACTTTATTCTGTTGTTTAAAATTCCAAGACCTTCAATTTCCATCTCTATTTTATCTCCATCTTTCAAAAATACTGCATTTGGATTGTTTAACATTACTCCTGCAGGTGTTCCAGTAGCAATGATGTCTCCTTTTTCCAAAGTCATGACTTTAGAAATTTTTGAAACAATTTCTGGGATTTTTATGAACATTTTACTTGTAGAAGAGTTTTGTCTTAATTCTCCGTTAATTTTGGTTGTTAGTTTTAGATTTTGAGCATCTTGGATTTCATCAGCTGTTGTAATCCATGGCCCACATGGTGCAAATGAATCAAAACCCTTTCCCCTAGTAAACTGCTTATCCTTGAATTGAATGTCTCTAGCTGAGACATCATTGAATATCATGTATCCAAATACTGCACTTGTTGCATCTTCTACGCTAATGTTTTTGCAGTTTTTTCCAATTATAACAGCTAATTCTACTTCATAGTCTAGTTGTGAAACAAAATCTGGGCACACAATATCTGATTCAGTACTATTTAGTGCTGTTCGTGGCTTTATCACCATAACAGGATCTTCTGGTGCTTGTAATTGTTGTTCTTCAGCATGATCCCTATAGTTGAATGCTAAACAAATTATTTTATTTGGATTGGGGATTGGTGATAATAATTTATATTTTGAAATATTTTCTCTATATGACAAATTATTGATCTTGTTTTTTATTTCATCATACCATCCATCAAAAAGAAAATCTTTTATATTTTGTGGAATTGGAACTCCGGTAAGATAAGTAATTTCATCTTTTGTAGCAACTCTATCTCCTTTTACAAAACCATATGTTTCATAATTGTCATGTAACAGTCGTGCTATTTTCATTATTGATCACTTATGTGTAAAAATTGCTTGATTTTGCGAATCTTTTCTACAATATCCAAATCTAACAAATTGAATTTCTTCTCCTTCTTTTAATTGTAGATAATGCGATTCTGTGTATACATCTAATTCTTCTAAACTATTTTCATTGAATTCTTCTCCATTGAATAATACTTTGGGGATAATCATCTTAATTTGATGTGCAGTTTTTTGAGGCACCCACTGAATTTTTGCAATCTTGGTTTGGTCTCCTTCTACAAATTCCCCTTCAAGTTCTTCGCCTTCTTTTGTAATGGAAATATTTCCTAATCCTAAAAGCCGAATCCGCATTCCTTCTTTGATATTTTGTGAATCTTCTCCAGAAATATAAAAATTACCATCAACTTCGATTTTTCTTTTTCCCATATCGTTGACTGGATGATTAGGAATTTCTATTGATGACATTGGTAGATTTTTGACTGTTAGTTTTTTTGCATTACTTACCATGAATAATCTAATACTATCCGGATCTACAAATTTTCTGTTAAATGCTTCAAGTGCATCAAATGGTGCTAGTGTGTTTGCTTTGGTTAATCCTAATGACATGATAAATTTTCTAATGGCTTCAGGTTTGATTCCTCTTCTTCTTAGTGCCTCCAGAGTTGGCAATCTAGGATCATCATACCATGAAACTTTACCCTCTTCAATCAGAGGCTTGATGACTCTTTTTGAAATCGGCATACCTTTGAATTCCAGCCTGGAGAAAAACCCTTGATATGGTTTTCTCATACTTAATGCATCTAAAATTGCATCAATGAGCTCTTCCCTCAACTCAAATTCTTTTGAACGAAACGCATGTGTTACTCCATCCATACTATCTTCTATTGCAACTGCAAAATCATAACTAGGCCAAATCCTATATTTTTCACCTAATGTGTAATGTTTACCTTCTATGATTCTGAACAATACTGGATCTCTCATTACTGCATTATCTGCTTTCATATCTCCACGAAATCTTACAACTGCGTCACCCTGTTTGAATTTTTCTTGCATTTTCCCCCAACGTTTATTATTTTTATCAATATCCGCCATACTGCATTTACAATTTTTTCTTTCTCTTCTATTTTTACTGATATCTTCTCTCTTACAAGTACAAACGTAAGCTTTACCTGAATTAATCAACTCCATACCTTTTTCATAAAACAATTCCATATCATCTGAAGTGCTTTTTACTATATCAAATTCAATTCCCAACCATTCTAGTCCTACTTTGATGGCTGCATGGTACTCCATTCTTTCTGCTTCTGGATTTGTATCATCCATTCTCAGAATAAATTTTCCGCCATACATTTTTGCATATTCTGAATTAATGATTGCAGCTTTTGCATGTCCTATGTGCGGATAACCATTTGGTTCAGGAGGAAACCTTGTGATGACTTTTCCTTGTATCGCATTTTTTAATTCTGGAAGGCCTTCTCTTTCTGCAATTTTTTCTTTAGGTGCTAAAACTTCTGGAAAGTTTTCATCAATCTCTTTTTTCTGTTCTTCTGATGATAACTGATTTACAGATGCAACAATTTCAGAAATCTCTCCTGAAATCTCTTTTACTTTAGTTCTAAATTCTGGTTTTGTTCCAAGAATTTTGCCCAAAATTATTTTATCTCTAGTTTTTCCTCCGTGCTCAAATGCATTCTGAAGAGTCATTTTTCTAATCTCTCTCTTTATTTCATCATCCATGCAAATCTACCTGTTGCAATTATACACTTCTCTTAACTACGAAACCCAATAATGCGATAAGATCTGTTTTGGCAGAACCTGAGTATTTTGTTAGTGATTTTTCGGCTTTTTCTGCATATTTTAGAGCCTGTTTTCTGACATTTTCTTCAATCCCAAGAGATCGAATCACATCTACTGCCTTACTAAGATCTTTTTTTGCTACTTTGGAATTTCCAAATGCCTTTAAGATTGTTTTTTTGTCTTTACCTTTTGCTAATTTTATTGCCATTAGAATTGGAAGTGATTTTTTGCCTTCTCTTAGATCATTTCCAACTGGCTTTTTTGTAACTTTGGGATCTCCCATTACACCTATGAGATCATCTGTTATCTGAAATGCAATTCCTAGATTCCTTCCAAATGATGAAAGATTTGAAATATCTTTAGCTTTGTTTGTTCCACAAATTGCTCCCATTGCGCAAGACACATCAAACAATGCTGCAGTCTTTTTACTAATCATTGCAATGTACTCTGCTTGTGTTGGAATTTTTCTCTCTTCAGCCATTTTTACATCTAGTAATTGACCCTCACATACATCTACACATGCTTTAGCTAGTCTAGATACTAATTGAGTAGTGGCATTTGCTGATAATTTTGAATCTGTGATTATTTGAAATGCTTTTGAAAATAACACATCTCCTGCAAGAATTGCAATTGGCATACCAAATTTTTTGTGTACTGTTGGAACTCCATGACGCATTTCATCATTATCCATTATATCATCATGTACTAAAGTGAAGTTGTGAACCATTTCAACTGCACTTGCAGCATGCATTGCATTAGAATTTTTTCCACCTAAAATTTGACAACTTTTAATTACCATATATGGCCTAAGTCTTTTTCCACCATGAATTATCAAATGCCCTGCTGCATCATAGAGTTTTTTTGGACTTCCTTTTAATTTTAAATTAAGATATTTGTTCACTATTTTTGCATTTTTTTCAATTTGTTTAGTTTTTTTCATTTACTAACCTCCATTTATTTTTTGGTAGATGAGTCTTGATTGCATCATACAATCCCTCATGAACTTCACTATTCATCCATGTAGATAAGATATTTTCATGTTTTTCAAGTATGGATTGCTCAGATTTATCAAGTAATTCTAATGCAATAAGCATCCAAGGACAATAAATCTGAGGATTTGTCTTTAATTCTGAGAGTAACTCTTTTGCAGAAACCCACTTAATTTCATCTATTTCTCCTTCAATCTTTTTTAGAACTGTAGATTCATCAATAATTCCAATCAGAGTTCCACAAATTTCATTTTCAGAACCCACATCTTTGTAAAGTACATGATACTCAAATTTGTGTAAATAATCTAATTTTCCCTCAATTCCTAATTCTTCTGGCATTCTTCTTTCTCCTGATGATACATAAGTTTCAGATTCTCTTGGATGACTTGCAAATGTACCATCCCAATCACTTGGCCACAACATCTTTTCTTTTGCTCGTCTTGTAAGCCCTAGTCTCCCATTCTTGTCAAATAATAAAGCAGTGAAGGCCCTGTGTAATTTTCCATTTGGCAAATGACACTTTACTTTTTCTTCAGTACCAATTGGATTGTCATTTTCATCAACTAAAATTACAAATTCTTCAGACATTTCTTTTTCCTCTAAACAACGTTCCTTCAAACTTATTATTTTTAATAGCTTTCACAATTCTTTCAGGTTTATTACCATTTACAAAAAATACGTTCATCCCCATTTTTGAAATATTTGAGGCTTCCTCGACTTTTCTAGTCATTCCACCAGTAACGTCCATCTTATTTTCTGAAATTAAAGGGTGTTCATTTTTTAATTCACAAATTAATTTTTTTGATTTGAGATCAGAATATAATCCGTCTTCATTTAACGCAAAAATACTTAGTCTTGGTTTTAGAATTTTTGCAAGATGAGTCATAATCTTGTCACCTGACAAAATGTATGTTTTTTTCTGTCCATACCATAATGCATCTCCATATGTGACTGGAATCAAGCCTATTTTTGCAATTTTTTCAATCTCTTTAACTTTTTTTAAAATCGGTTTGTTTCCTGACATAAAATCGGTTGGTGGAAGACAGTATGGATTTAATTTATTTTTTAATAATGAATCCAAGATAATCTTGTTTAATTCAATCATTGAATTTTTTACAATTGCAACTCCTCTAAGATCATACTTTTTTTCTTTAGTATGCATATCATATTTTACAGACCAATAATGTCCATAAGAACCACCACCATGTACGATAATAATTGGTTCATTAATTTTCTTTAAATTCTTAGCAAGATTATTTATTGTTTTTTTTCTAGCTGATAATGGTTTTTCTTTATTTGTGATAATTGAGCCGCCTAATTTTATTAGAATCATGCTGTTCAAAATTATGTAGTCAATTAAAAAGTATCCAGTCCTTTGAAATCGATTTTTACTGAAAAGCATTCATACTTTTTATCTTTGAATTGATTTATGGAATGCTCAAAATTTGATTCATCTGTCAAAGCAAAGATACACCCGCCTCCACCTGCACCCGTAATTTTTGCCCCAAAAGATGATTTTTGTCCTACTTGAATCATGTCTCTTAATTTTTCATTTGAAACTCCTATTGTTTCAAGATACTTTTGATTCTGAATTATTTTTTGACCCAACTCTTTGATGTTATTATCTTTTAATAACTTCAAAACATCTTCAACTAATTTTGATTCATCATTACATAACTGAGAAAATTTCGTTTCATTTTTTTCTTTGAATTGTTTTACTCCGGTAACTACTGATTCTGTTGAATGTTTTATATTTGAATTTGCAATTATTAGATGAAAATTAGGCTCAGATTTTATTTTGGTAAATCCATTTTTCTTATCATATTCTATAATGCCACCGTATGTACAAACAGTGCAATCTGCTCCCGAAGTATTTTGAAAAATTGTTTTTTCAGCTTCAATTGCAAGTTCTAGAATTTCTTCTTTGGATGTTTCTGTAAATAATCTTGAAATTGCTGCAGCACCTGCAACACAACATGCAGATGATGAACCTAAACCTACCCCTAATGGAATATCTGATTCTACTATAATTTTAATCCCCTTGGTTTGGTTTTGTGTTTGTAACATTTTGTTTGCTAAATAATAAAATGGTTTTAGTGGGGAATCAATTTCTGAAATAGGCTTGTTTGGTTCTAACACTAAATCTCCTATGTTTGATTTGATAGAAATTTTTTCTTCGTCAATATTTTCTGCTGTTACAGTAATCCTCTTGTTGATTGCACAAAGAATTGTTTTTATTCCATATACTACAAAATGTTCCCCAAAAAGAATAACTTTTCCTGGTGCAGAAGCTTTAGATTTCAAGTGAACCCTTTACACTTTTGATTTATTTATTCTATTTCCTCTTCTGTAATTTTTGTTTCAAAATCATCTATTTCATATTTCATTGATTCATCTTCTTTTAATTCTCCTCTTTCGATGAGAATTTGACGTACCAATAACCAGTAGACTGTTGCTAGAGCTTTTCTTCCTCTATTGTTTGCTGGAATAATCACATCTAATTTTGATGTAATGTTATCCGTATTTGCAATTCCTATGACAGGAATACCTGCATTCGTTGCCTCTGTAATTGCTTGCTCATCAACTTGTGGATCTGAAATTAAGACTAATTTTGGTTCAATGTAATATGGCAATGAAGGATTTGTCAAAGTTCCTGGCATGAATCTTCCAAGGAGTTTTTTAGAGTCTAACATCTCGCAGAATTTTTCAATTGGTGTTTCTGCATATTGTCTATCTGAACATACAATGAGTTTGTCTGTTCCTAGTCTGTTGATAAATTTGGCCGCTGCTTTGATTTTCTCTAATGTCATGTCTAGATCAAGCATGTAAAGTCCTTCAGGACTAGCTTTTGTGATGAACGGCGTCATGAATTTTGTCTTTACTTGAGTCCCTACTCTAATTCCTGTAGTTAGGATTTTCTTTTTGATGTCTATTGCTTCGGCTTGTTCACTCATGCGATTTTAAATCTCTGCCATACCGCGTATTAAATCATGCTCTGATAGGCGTAATAATTCATTAAGTTTTGCAATTCTTTCTCCTCCAACCACCCCGACTTTGAGCATTTTTGACTTTGTTGCTATTCCTATATGAGATATTTGTGAATCAGTAGACTCCCCCGATCTATGTGATGTGATTAATTTGATATTATTTTGATTTGCAATGTTGGCAAATTCAAGAGCATCATAAAGACTACCTGCTTGATTTACTTTTAAAATTGAAGCATTGCATGATTTTGAATCAATTGCTTTTATCAGAATGTCTTTGTTTGTAACTGTTAAGTCATCTCCTGTAACCAGTATGTTTGGGAACTTTGCAGTCAGTTCTGCCATATCTTCAAAAGCTTCTTCGTGTACTGCATCTTCTGCAAAAATTAATTTGTATTTTTCAATAATATTTGCTGCAAAATCAATCTGCTCTCCAGTAGAATTTTCAAATCCTGCTCTGTCATAAACATATTTTTGTTTTTCTTCATTCCATTGAGTAGATGCTGCAAAATCTACTCCTAACGAAACCTCTTTTCCTAAGGTAAATCCTAAATTCTCACAAGCCTTTGCAGAAACCTCTAATGCTTTTTGATTTTCTAATTTTGGTGCCCACCCCCCTTCATCTCCTCTTCCATTAGTAAAATCAGAATCTTCATTTTCTAAAACATTGCGTAATTCTTTATGTACTGCCAAATTAGTTTCAATAGCATCTTCTATAGTCTTTGAACCTGTTGCACAAATCAAAATCTCTTGAATATCTGGAGTTCCAGGTCCTGCGTGTGCTCCGCCCCCTAAAATATTTCCTAATGGAAATGGAAATTTGAATGAGAATTCTGGTGATAGTGTTTTAAACAATGGTTGTTCTGCTGCTTTTGATGCTGACTCCATAGATGCAATAGTCACTGCAAAAGCAAGTGCGCCTCCAATTCTTGAATAGTCTGTAGAACTATCCAAGCTTTTTAAAACATCATGAATTCCTTTCAAATCTGAAGACTCTAATCCTATAAATTTTTGAGAATTTTCTTGTAAAATTCTAAGACTCTCTTCTGGTTTTCCGTTAGGAAAACTTACTGCTTCATATTTTCCTACACTGGCACCTGATGGGGCACAAACTCTTCCAAGAAATTTTCCTTCTGATTCAACATCTACTTCAATTGTTTTACTTCCTCTACTATTGTATAGAATACGTCCTTCAATTGAGGAAATTTTTGTCAAGTTATTCTAACTCAGATTGAACTTCTTGTTTTCTTCTCTGAATTGCTTCATAGAATGGAATCACTTGTTGAACTGTTTCAACGGTAGTCAAAAGCATCCTTCTACAACAATATCTCTCAATTCCCAAAGAATCAAGAACTTTATCTGGCTCTTCCCCAGATTTTACTTTATTTTGATAATCCTCATATTTATCGGCAATTAAATTTCCGCACGTAAAACATCTAACAGGAATTAACATACGAACGAAAAAGTAATCAAGGATTATAAAAACCATACAAGGAAAATTCATTGCGGGCGTCGCCCAGCCTGGCCAAAGGCGCTAGCTTGAGGGGCTAGTCTCTTAGGAGTTCGTGGGTTCAAATCCCATCGCCCGCATACACAATTTTGAAAATTATTTCTCTAGTTTTTGTAAAATCTTGATTAGTTCAGTTCGTCTTTTCTCTTCTGTAATTGCAGATCTGACGTCCTCTACAAGAATTCTATTCACATCAATTTTTCTTCTGGCCTCTTTTACCACCTTATCGTACATTGAAAAAGTGTAAAGCTGAAGATACAAATTTTCCATTACTTCAAAAACTCTTGTGGCCTCATCAATCTCACCAATTCTAATTTTATCAAACACCATTCTTTTCATTTCACCTACACCATCTAGTAATCCTAAAACATATGATTCTGGCATTACTGCTAACTTTTTGTCTGAAGGAATTTCTTTTTTTTCAACAACTGCAATAAGACATGCAGCTTCTACAAATTCCTGTTCTGGAGTAATTAGATATCTTCTAAGTTCACCTGTTGCTTTTTTCTTGTATTTTTTCAATAATTTGTCTGCTTGGCTCAAATTACTTTTCCCCGTTTTTAAATCTCCTTTATGAACTGCAATAATTGATCTACTACATAGAATAATTATCTCTCTTGTATTTTTTAATAGAAATTCTCTTGCATCTTGAACATTCCCTAAAGATTTTGTAATTTTGTTTAGTGATAGTTTTACATTCTTTAACGTCATACTTGATAATGCCTAAAAACTAGGATAAAGTCGTTTGCTAAACTCTTATTTTACATAAAATTTTCTTGTACATCATGGAAATCACTGTAGATCAAATGTATCAAATTGAAAATAAAGGTCATGACATGGGATTTTTAAAAAAATTCATGATGGAAAATGCAGGTGCCGCATCAGTTAGACGATTAGTTGATAAACTTGGAAATGTAGAATCAAAAAATATTTTAATTTTTGTAGGATTAGGAAATAATGGTGGTGATGGGTTAGTAATGGCAAGACATCTAGCTGGTTATGGCACAAAAGTTACAGTAGTGCTTCTTGGAACTCCTAATAAAATTAAAACCGAAGAAAGTAATTGGAATTGGTCTATCTTACAGAAAATGCCATCTGTGAAACTAATGTCAGGGGATTCTTTTGACTTTGATTTTAAACCTGATGTGATAGTAGATGCTATCTTGGGTACTGGTATCTCTGGAGAGATTAGAGAACCATATGCATCTGCCATTAATTACATCAATCAAACAAATTGCTACAAGTTTGCTGTAGATGTTCCATCTGGATTAGATCCACAAACAGGAGAGACTGCAAATATCTATACAAAATGTGATATGACAGTTACATTTCATAAGATGAAACAAGGAATTCCAAAAAGAAAAGACTTGACTGGAGAATTGTATGCAGAAAAAATTGGAATTCCTCCTGAAGCTGAAGAGGATATTTTATGATAGTACATCAAGTTCAGGTTGGAAATATGCAGAATTTTACCTACATTGTTGAAGATGAGAATACAAATGAAGCAATCCTTATTGATCCTTCATGGGATCTTATGGAATTAGAACTGATCATAAAAAAAAATAATCTAAAAATAAAATATATTGTAAACACTCATCATCATTTTGATCATACCTTGGGAAATGAAGGAATGGCTGAATCAACTAAGGCTCCTATCATTCAGCATGAATCTTCTGAATTAAAACATGACATAACAGTAAAGGATGGAGATTATATTGAATTTGGTAATTCAAAATTAAAAGTGCTTCATACTCCTGGACATTCTAAAGACAGTATTTGCCTAATTGGAGATGGTAAAATTTTCTCAGGTGATACATTGTTTGTTGGCAATTGTGGTAGAATTGATTTACCTGGAGGTAGTGCAAACGACCTCTATCACAGCCTTTTTGATGTTCTTTATTCCTTAGATGATAATTTGATAGTATATTCTGGTCACAATTATGGTCATACAGAAACATCAACAATTGGACAAGAAAAAATCACCAATCATGTGATGCAAAAACGAACTGAACAACAGTTTGTCGAAATGATGGGTCAGTGAATTTTTTGGAAAATTTTGAATTATTTGGTAATATTGAAAAAGCTAACAATTTTCTTGAAACTGTAAAATCAGGCAGATTTCTTTTTTCATTTGTAATTTCATATACTGAAACTTGTGAAATTCCTGGAATTACTTTTGCAGGTGCAGACAAAAATTCAATTCAGTTTACTCCTCCAGCAGATGCAGAATATCTTCACTATGGCTATTGTAAAACAATTGATAGTATTCCAATGACTCCTGATGGAAAACCAACCCCTGGATTATTAACTAAAACTGCCTTGGAATCCTCAAGCATTCCTCATTTAACAATTAATGCTGGTAGTAAAGTTTCTCCTCAATTACCTTTTATTGAAACAGGATTATCTTTTGGAAAAAATATTTCAACACAAAACGCTATGACTGATTCTCAAGTATCTCATGCTGTTGATTATGGTAGAATTGTTGGAAGAAGTATGGCATCTTTAACTGATTGTCTAATAATTGGTGAGAGTATTCCTGGAGGAACAACTACTGCATTAGCTGTACTAAGAGCATTAGGTTTTGATGCTAAAGTAAGTTCCAGTATTCCAAACAATCCTGTTGAATTAAAAAATCAAGTTGTTAATTCAGCTCTAGAAAGAGTTGATTCTGATGATCCTTACAATATTGTTGCAAAAGTTGGGGATCCAATGATTCCTTTTGTTGCAGGAATGTTGAGTTCTGCTTCTGATGTTTCTAAAGTAATGTTGGCTGGTGGAACCCAGATGACTGCAGTATTGGCATTTGCATCAAAAATTGGATTCAATGAAGATAACACTGCAATTGGAACAACCTCTTACATTACAGATGATGAAACTGCAAATTTCAAGAGTCTAGTCCAGAAAATTGCAGATATTCCTGCAATCTCTGTAAATCCAGGCTTGGAAAATTCACAATATTCTGGTCTAAGGGCATTTTCAGAAGGATTTGCAAAAGAAGGTGTGGGTGCAGGTGGTAGCATTATTTCATCTATGCTCAAAACAGGAAATGATTCTGTAAAATTTTTAGAGTTAGCAGAAAAAGAATATCACAGATTGTTTACTTCACTGTAACTGATTTTGCTAGGTTTCTAGGGTAATCTGGATCTGTTTCTTTTTCAAGTGCTGCATAGTAAGATAACAACTGTATTGGAATGATTTCTGAAATTGGATACAACACTTGATCTATTTTTGGCATTTCTATCCAATAATCATAAACATCACTTTCTATATCTGAAATTCCAATAATTTTTGCTCCACGAGCTTTAATTTCTCTTGCACTTGTTAGCATATCTGAATACGTTGAATCATTTGGATTGAAAATTATCACAAATACATTTGAATCCATTAATGCAAGAGGCCCATGTTTTAATTCTCCACCTGGAATCCCTTCTGCATGAATGTATGTTAATTCTTTAAGTTTTAATGCTGCCTCCATTGCAATCGGATAATTTATTCCCCTGCCTAAAATGTAAATGTCTGAAATTTCCTTTAATTCTTTTGCAATCTGTTTAATTTTTGTTGGATTCTCTAATATTTTTAAAATTGATTCAGAAAACTTTTCAAAATTAATTGTTATGTTATTATTACTTAATTTTTGCACAATTTTATAGATTATTACAAGTTGTGATGTAAAACTTTTTGTTGCTGCAACTCCAATTTCAGGTCCACAGTTCATTCCTATAACGACATCTGCATGGCGTGCAAGTGATGATGTAAGTAAATTAACGATGGAGATAATCTTACAATTTGCTTTTTTTGCTATTCTTACTGCATCTAAAACATCTGCACTTTCCCCACTTTGAGATATTGCAATTAGTATAGAATTTTCTTCAATACTGTCTGGTGAAAATTGGAGTTCACTAGACATGATTGTTTCTACCTTAATTTTGGCATATTTTGATAGAATTTGCTTTGCAATAAGTGCAGAATTATAACTAGTTCCACTTCCAGTTATGTAGATATTTTTTGCATGTCTGATATAGTTGGCTGTTTTTTTGATTGCATCTACTGTTTTTTCTCCAGCGTTCAAAACTGTTTCAGGTTGTTCATAAATTTCTTTTAATGTAAAATGTGCATAATCTCCTTTGTATGCATCTCCAAATTCTTTTGAAACTTTTGTAATTTCATATTTTGTATTTTTACCATCAAAATCTAAAATTTGGAATCCTTCTTTGTCTAAAATTACAAAATTTTCACTTTTCATATAAATTACATTATCTGTATATTCAATAAATCCTAAAACATCACTTGATAAAAAGACCTTATCTTCCCCAACTCCAATAATTAATGGTTCATGAAATCTAGCTGCTGCAAGTTGACCATTTTCAAACATCGCAACAAATGCATAATGCCCTTTAAGTTCTGAAACTGTTTTTAAAATTGTATCTTTAACATTATTTGTTAGATCATAATTTTTTTGAAGCAAGTTTGCAATAACTTCACTATCTGTTTCACTTTTGAAACTATACCCTTCACTTTCTAATTGTTTTTTTAATTCTTCAAAATTTTCTACAATTCCATTATGTACTATTGCAATTTTTCCAGAATTACTTGAATGTGGATGTGCATTAAGATCTGTAACCATACCATGAGTAGCCCATCTTGTGTGCCCTATGCCAACTTTGCCTGGCAGTGTATCTAATTGGATTTTTGAATTTACTTCATTTACTTTTCCTGTACCTTTCTTTAATTCAATTTTATTGTCTGATTCTGTTGCAACTCCTACACTATCGTATCCGCGATACTCCATTCTTTTTAATCCCTTTACAATAATTGGTGCTGCAATTTCTTTTCCACAATATCCTATAATTGAACACATAACTATTCTATCTGATAATTGGGGTTATTTACTGATAAGCCTATTTTTTCGATTATTCTGTTGAAGAACTTTTATCTTTTGGTGCTTCTTCAGCAGGTGTCTCAACTGTTCCTTCAGCAGGTGTCTCAACTTCTTTAGGCGCTGTTTTTGTTTTTTCTAACATTTCTGGAATCTTTGATTCAGGTGCAAAATGAATACCCTCTTCTTCTCCTACTGTAACTGTATATGATGGAATGTCTATTTTTCGTTCTCCGATCATAATGTGTCCGTGAATTACTGCTTGTCTTGCTTGATACGGTGTTTTGAATCCAAGCTTCTTTGTAACAATAGTTTGTAATCTACGTGAAAGTAAATCATCCACGTTTAGATTAAGTACATCATCTAATGTTGCATCACTACTTACTAATCCAATTCTAGTAAGTGATTTCATTAAGATTGGTTCTTTTTCTGCTCTAACTTCTTGTCTTAATGCAAGTAATGATCTTGCTTGATGCCTTACACGTGATAATTCTGTATGTGCCTTCCATAATTCTCTTTTAGTTCTTAGTCCAAATGTACCTAGAGTTTTTAACTCTTCCATCTTTAATTCATAATTAAGAGGTCTCTTTGGTTTTCTCCAAGCTCTACGTGGATATTTTGGGTCACCCATTCAAAACACCTATTTAGTTTTCTCCACTGGGACTTCTTTCTTTCCTGCTGTTGGGACTTCTTTCTTTCCTGCTGTTGGAGCTGCTGCTGCATCTGCTGGAGCTGCTGCTGCATCTGCTGCTGGAGCTCCTGAGTCTCCCTTCTTTGGAGCTACCAATCCAGCTTTAGCAACACCAACTGCTCCGCCTTTTCTACCCGAAGTTCTGGTTCTCTGACCTCTAACCTTTAAACCGCTTAGATGACGATAACCTCTCCAGCTTACAGTTATTCTTTCTCTTTCAATATCATTTCTTAATGTAAATGGAATATCTGATGTTAACAAATGCAAATCTGCTCCGGTTTCGATATCTTTTCTTCTGTTAAGAAACCAAATTGGGAAATTTCCTCCAATTGGATCTAAAATTAATTTTTCAATTGCTTTAACATTATCATCAGAAAGATTACCAATATTGGAATTTGTATTAATTTTTAGAGTATCAAGAATTGCTGTGGCAAAGTTGTACCCAATACCTTTGATCTGAGTCAATCCTAGAAGCGTTTTTCTCTCTCCTGGGATATCGTTGCCCACAATCCTTACAATGTGTCTGTATTCCTGACTACTCAAGTATTCCAAAATTCTATGAATCCCCGATAAAAACCATGCTAGGCGTCAAATTATATGATTTTCCAAATACTCTTTTTTTGATGATTTTTATCTCTAATCACAATAACAATACCGTTTTCAATTCAAATTATCTAAAGTCTTCATCCTCTGTCCAGTTATTACCTTGAACATTCCATTGGTTACATTTACAGCATTTTTTGACTCCTCGCTGGGCATCAATATCTATACAAAAACAGTGTTTACCTTTTCCAGATAGATCTTTACTGCAAAGTTTTTGCATGCTTCTGTATGTGTCTTTTTCTTAATTATCTTATTGGCAATCTGATTGAAAAGTTATAAATTTCCAAATTTTCTATTCTAGAGAAATGGAAGAAACATTTGATCGAGAAAAAGTTGTAGATTGTATGTTTGATCCTATAACCTCTTTAATATTGGCAGAACTTGAAGATGGTGAAAAAGAGTGTTCATTTTTATCTCAACAATCTTCTATATCTGAATCTGAGGTTCTTGAAAGACTCTCTTATTTGATAGAACATGAATTCATTTCCAAAAACTCTGATGATGGAAAATGTTTACTTACTGCTAATTCTGAAAAACTTACTACTATTGTTGAAAACAGTGAGAATTTTGATGCTACCCTCAATAGTCTTGAAAAAATGGATAGTTATCTAAACTGATTTTCTATTTTTAATTACGTATATTGCACCTATTACTAATCCTGCCATTCCAATAACAAGTACATACATTGAGATAAAACCAAGTGATTTCTTACCTGTATCTGGAAGTGGCCCTATAGCTGCAAATACTAGGATTTCTTCATTACTAGTACTTTCAACGATTAGTTTGTAAGTTCCAGTCTCTAAAACATCAAATTCTTTTTCAATAGATTCCTCATCAATTGGTTGAGAAATTATTTCAATATCTGATGAATCTAACACTTTTGCAGAAAATGTGTTATCTTTGAATTTCATTATTTGAACCGCAAAAACTCCAATTGATGTATCTTGTGAATCAAAATCTGCCAAAATTGTAAGTGTTTGATCTAAACTTATTTTTTCATTTCCTTGACTAACTCCTTCTAGGATTATTTGATTTCCTAAAACTAACAAAACTAATCCTACAGCAATTAGTGTACCTGATACAACTATTATTGTTCCCGATTTCTGCATAAATTAGGACTGATTTTCTTTAGTTTAAACCTAATTTTTTAAAAATTTGTAAGATAATCTTTCATAATAAAGTTAGATTAAACTAAAAAAGTTAGCTTAGGGTAAATTTAAATTACAATTGAGAAGTGTGCCAAATATCTCTAATGAAAAAATATCGTTCTAGAATAATGATCGCATCAATATCTGTAATCATTGCGATGTCTGCACTTTACTTTACATTTACAGAAGAGATTAGTGTTCAGCTAGAAGAGGCTGTCTTTGTTACCCATACTGGTGGCGTTATAAAGACAACAGGCGAAGTATTGGATCCACTGTATACTAGTGCAACTATGGAATTTGACCCAATGAAATACCTACGAGAATTTAACTATGGAAAAGTTTCACAGTTACCTGACGGTACAACTCTAAGAGAATTTACGATTATTGCCGAAGACGATAAAGTTATGGAAGTTTCACCAGGTGTGTTCTTTAATGTATGGACATTCAACGGTACTGTTCCAGGTCCAACCATAAGGGCTACTGAGGGTGATCTTGTCCGTATAAATTTCATCAACAACGGTTTAAAGTCCCATACGATGCACTTTCATGGAATACATCCAGCAGAGATGGATGGTGTATTTGAAATAGTTGGACCGGAAGGAGGTAAATTTACTTATGAATTTGAAGCTGGTCCTGTTGGTGTTCATCCATACCACTGTCATGTGATGCCACTTGAAGAACATATTGTACGTGGTCTGTATGGAGTTTACATAGTTGATCCAAAAGAAGGCAGACCTGTAGCAGATGAAATGGTTATGGTTCTAAATGGTTTAGACACTGATTTTGATACCGAAAACAATTTCTATGCTGCAAACACGATTCCATTTTATTATCAACATCATCCTATTGAAATTAACACTAATGAATTAATTCGCATTTATGTTGTCAATATGGTAGAATTCGATCCAATAAACAATTTACATCTGCATGGTAATTTGTATAAATATTATCCAACAGGAACAGATATCGTTCCTTCGTTTTATACTGATATGATTACTTTATCACAAACCGAACGTGGTATTATGGAATTTGAATATGAATATCCTGGAAAGTATCTATTTCACGCTCACAAGGTAGAATTTTCAGAAAAAGGTTGGGTTGGAATATTTCTAGTTAAGGACAACCTAGATCAAAAATCACAAACAGGAATAGATTATGGAAATTAGCAATAAATCATCAAAAGGTAAGATTCTGGCAAGTGGGATTATCCCATTTGCGTTTCTCATACTTTTAGTAGCATACATTTTTGGTCCAGGGTCTGATCTTTTAGATTTTGGAATACCTTTACCTGAGATAACTATGGAAAAGGTTGATTTTGTAGATTCTGAGATACTTGTAACTGTAAGAAATACCGGACCGATTCCCGTTGAAGTTGTTATGGCTGATATTAATGACAGAATACAACCTGCCGCCATTGAACCCGATAGATTCCTAGAACGATACGAAACGGCTTTGGTTAGAATACCATTTGAATGGAATGAAGCAGAACCATACATAATTGGATTAACCATTGAGGACGGAACAAGATTTGAAAAAGAGATAGAGGCTGCCGCTCCTGCATTAGAACCTAGCCTTGAACTTGCTGGATTCTTTGCATTAATTGGAACTTATGTTGGAATCATTCCTGTAATGATTGGATTACTTTGGCTTCCATTTATCAAAAGGATTAGTAAAAACAAATATCATTTCTTTTTGGCACTTACTGCCGGACTGTTACTGTTCTTAGGTATTGATTCTATTGAAGAGGCATTAGAAGTTTCTGAAGAAAATCTTGCAGGCAGTTTCAATGGTGCATTGTTAGTAGTTACAGTTGTAGTCTTGTCATTTTTAGGGTTATACTACACTGGTGAAAAATTAGTAAAAAGAGCAGAGTCCTCTAGACTCACAAAACCTGTGGCTATTGCACTAATGATTTCCATTGGAATTGGACTGCATAATTTTGGAGAAGGACTTGCAATTGGCGCAGCTGTTGGTTTAGGTTCTATTGCATTTAGTACCTTTCTGATAGTTGGGTTTGCGTTGCACAATACTACTGAGGGCATTGCCATTGCAGCACCAATGTCCAGAGGAAAAGGATTGGTAGGAAAAGCATTGATAGGAAAACTTGCAGCACTGGGATTAATTGCAGGTTCTCCTGCTATTTTTGGTGCATGGATAGGTGGATTTGTTTACTCTCCATTTACTTCAGTGATTTTTCTTGCAATAGGAGCAGGTGCAATATTCCAAGTAATCATAACATTATTGAGATGGATACGAGAAGAAGGTGACAAAAATCTTTCGAGTGCTGCAGTGGTATCTGGTTTTGCAGTAGGAATGTTAGTAATGTATCTAACAAGTATTTTGGTTTAGTATGGTTCTGGGTGGATTGTTATTACAGACTTTTTGATTTGTGCTCTAATGACATGTTCTATCTTTGTTGTCAAATCATGAACTTTTTCAATTGATAATTCCTTATCAAATGAACAATCTATGTCTATCTTGAGAATATTCTCAAAACTCAAAGATACTATACGACCAATTTTTTTAATTTCTGAGTATTTCTCTAAAACTACCCTGATTTCCTCTTCCACAATTTTATCTTCTACATTAAAATTTTCAGGAATTGTTACAAATGGTTCTAAATGAATTGTAGCATGTGTAATTTCCGGTATATTTTCTTGAATTCTTTGTTCAATAATTTCAGAAATTTTATGAGCTGCTAATAGATTGATTTCTCTATCTACCATTACATGTAAATTAGAAAATATTTTTCCTCTAGTTTTATGTGTGATGATGTTATGAACCTCTTTTACACCATTAACACTTTTTGCAATATCGAATATTTTTGCATCTAGTGGTACATCTTTCCAATTAGGTTCAAAATGGATTGTAATTATTGCATTAGACATTTTATTTTTTATATTTTTCTCTACATTATTACTAATTTCATGTGCTTTATCAAAACTTGAATCACCTCTTAATGAAATCGTCACATCCGCAAAAATTGTATCTCCAGATCTTCTCATAAGTATTGGACCTGCATCAATAACTCCTTCTGTTGAAGTTGCAATCTCTTTTACATCTTTTACAAGTTCAGGTGAAATAATATCTGTCAAATCTAATGCAGTTTTGTAGATCAGTTTTACACTAAGTACTGCTAATAATACTCCTAAAATTAATGCTGCAGCAAAATCTCCATAATAGAATCCGTATGATATCAAAACTATTCCAATGATTGCAACTAATGTAGAACCAAGATCCATAAATGCATGATAAAAATCTGCTTTGAGAGTTGCACCTCCAATTTTTTTAATTGATTTTCTTAACAGAACTATTCTAAAAAAATCAATTCCTATTGTGTATAATCCGCCAATTATTGCAAACAATCCTGGCAGAATACTTGGTGGAGGACTCTGTAATCTACTAATAGACTCATAAATAAAAAAACAGGCAATCAGAAAAATTGCCATTCCTCCAATTAATCCTCCTAATGATTCAATTTTTCCGTGTCCATAGGTATGTTCTGCATCCGGTGGTTTGATTGCCAATCTTGCTGCCAAAAGTAAGACAACAGTAACTACACTATCCAATAATGCATGAATACTATCTGTAATTAGGGCAAGACTGTTTGAGATTAAACCAAAAATTAATTCTACTAAAAATGCCGAAAAAATAGCCAGAAGTGAAATCTGTAAAACTTTGGTCCTTTGAACAAGCATTTTCATTATTTTTTGATATTTCTTATCATGTATTACAAGTTTCTAAGAAGAACTGCTACGACAATGTTATTTGTGATTATACAACATATTGAGATATTGAATAAAATACACTATTTACTGGCAATTTTCTCAATAATTTTACTAATTCCTATTATGAATGCTGAGGCATCAAGTAACCCAAACTTGTTTGTCTCCGCAGAAAATTCCCAATTTAACAATCATTTTTCAGGCTCTATGGTAATTGAAGTAGTTGTCAGTGATCCAAACATAAATGATCTTGATGGAGTAAGGGGTGAACCAGATGTTACACTAAATGGAAAATCATTACGAATGGTTCAGACAACTGATGGTAGTTGGTATGCTTATTTTGCAAATGTTGACAAGGCAAAAGCTGCAGATTCTACAGTTGGTTTAGCTGGTAAAGGACTAGATTTTGGAGTTTTCTGTAGTAAAGATACAACATCTTCAGTTTTTGGAATTTCTCTTTCTGAAACTGATGGATTTGCAGTGCCAAAATCTGCAGGCTTGGTAGATTTTACTAATGGTAATTCCTCAATTAGTCCGTGTACTGGCTCTCCAACAGGTTCTACAAATTTGAATAATGTAGTTAGACATCCAAAATCAATTAACGCAAATCCCAATATACCTACTGGACAAATTGGATTAAATTCTAATGCTTGGCCATTAATTCAACTTTATTCCTTTAATGGAGTCACCATTCAATACAATTCAGCTGGTCCATCACAAGAGGTTTCACTTGAATATGATGAAATTCAAAATATTTCTTTTAGTGTTGATAGAGATTTTTATCCTAAAAATGCTGAGGTTTTTCTAACCGTAAATGACTTTCAATTAAATCAGGATCCTACTGATCAGGATTCATGGACATTTGGTATTGGTTCTAGTCCATCTACATTTTATCAAGCCTATGACAATAGTGGTTTTAGTTCTGCAAATGGAGGAACAGGTTTAGTAAATTTGATTCCACATCTTTCTACTTTGGGATTTGAAAATAATGGAAAACTTTCTGTAAATTTAGGTTCTGTAATAGAGTTACAATCAAATAATGAACAACCTGCTACTAGTGTTTCTGATGGCAGTCAGACTTTTTCAGAAATTCTCACATTAGTAGAGGATAGGTCAAATTCTGGTATCTTTGATAATGCTGATCATAGTGACCAATCGACTTTGGGAATTTTAGCTAATGCTCCACGAGGACAAACTGGTTCTGTTGAATACAACAAACAATTACTCTCTATTCTTTCAGGCTCTTCTACTGCCACTATTTCCTTAGCTCCAACATTAACAATAGGTGATGGTTCACAATCTTTGAAACCTGGAACCAAAATTCCTATAATTCTTGTTGATTCTGATCAAAACTTTAATTCTGGCTTACGAGATAATTTAGATGCCTTTAGGGATTCTTCAATACTTCCAACATTAAAAATTGGAAATCCTATTACCCTTGAAAATGCATCTGATGTTGATTTTTTTACTTTATCTACTGATTTGTTAACTTCTGGTAAATCTGCAAATTCTTCTGTCCCTGACAAAAATTCTGCGCGATTAATTATTAATACCTCCCCTGTTTCTAATGGCACTTTTGAGAAAATCTCACTAAATCTAGGTATTTCTGCCTCTGACTTAAAATCATTATTCATTGACACATCTCTTTCAAATTCTGATGGAACCAATTGGCTTAACTATGATTTGAGATCTTTTGCAAATGATCTTAAGATTTCTGATTTTACAAAAACTTCGATGACCCTTTCTTTTGGGTCTCTTGGAGCTTCACCTGTAACAATAATTAATTCTGGAGCTTTATCCTCACCAAAAGGGTTTATCCAATTAGATAATTCTGTTATACAATCCATTTCTGGCAAAAGTGGAACTGTTTATCTTGTAATTACTTTTGATTCTAATGGTAAAGGAACTATTTCAAGCGAAGTTAATTCACAACCCATAATATTTGATTTCTTTTCATTTGGAATTGTTAATTCTAATGATGTAAACAACGCTATTTATCGATTTGAATTAGAAGAGACATCTGATAATTCTTCTATTTTTGATGGGACTATAGAATATTCATTTGCCAACCAACTAAATATCTTTGATCCTCTATTTATTCAAACTATACAACCAATTGATGATCAAATCAAATTTATTCTTTTAGATAGATTAGTAGGTGATAAAGGAATATCTGTTTCCTATTCTGATTTAGATAAAGTTGGAGTTTTTACAACAACATCTACAAAATCTAATATTAACACAACTTCTGGTATCTTATCTACAGACTCTCAATCTTATCGTTTTGGTCAACCTGTCACAATCACATTACATGATCCAGATCTTAATTTAAAAAATGATTTAGTTGATATTTATTCTGTAATCAATGATCCAAATTCTAAAAATGTTGATACTGTTGGAAAAGATGGATCTATTTTACTTGAAGTTTTATTCAAAGACATTCGTTACAAACGTTGTACTATTAATGGTGTTGAACATATGGGTCTGGATACTGCTGGGTTCATTCTAACTGAAACTGGACCTAATACAGGAACTTTTGAAGGAATTATTAAAATTCCTACAACAATATGTAACAAGTCTGGAACTGAATTAATTACTTCAGCTGGTGGTAATCTTGATGTAAAATATTATGATTCACGGGATGTTTTTGGTAATGCTAACATATTCAGCCTACTAAAAAGCAAATCCACAACCTCCTTTCTAGTTTCTAATCCTGAAATTCCTAATTGGGTCAAAAATAATGCAAAATCGTGGTCTTCAACTATAATTTCTGACTCTGAATTTATTGATGGAATTGAATATTTCATTGAAGAAGGATTCATTGTCATCTCTCCTACAGATCACAGTTCAATTAATGAACAAAAAATTCCTAATTGGTTAAAAAATAATGCAAAATGGTGTGCTGACAATCAAATATCTGATGAAGACTTTGTAAAATCAATTCAATACTTGGTCACAAAAGGTATCATTAGAATATAATCTGGTCAATTTTTGTTTCATTGAAAATATAAATACCTCCAACCATGAATCAAATTGAAAATGAAGCTTACTGGATTCTTGGCATTTGCTTTATTGTCTATTTCAATTCTATCGTATGGTGTTGGCGGTACTGCTTTTGCAACTAGTGATCCTAATCCTGCATTACCAATATCTTCTGACACTGAAATTTATTCAAATGGTGCATCTGTAACTGTTTCTGGAACTATCAAAGATTATGATTCTTCAGCTGGAAAAGGACTCACTTTTCTTGTTATATCTCCAGATAATAACATTGTACAAATTGGACAACTACTGGTAAATGAAATTAACTCTGATGGTTCCTTTACAAAAAGTTTCATTGCTGGAGGATCATATTGGAAACTAAATGGTGATTATACTATTAAATTTCAATTTGGTGCTGATAAATCTTCCATTACTGTAAATTATGTTGGTGGTGAACAAGTTGTTTCTAAACCTCCACCACCAGTTGATGATACACCTGAGCCAGAACCAACACCTGAGCCAGAACCAACACCTGAGCCAGAACCAACACCTGAGCCAGAACCAACATGTGGTGCAGGAACTACATTAGTTAATGGAATTTGTCAAGTTGTAAAAACTGAAGAACCAAAAGGTGGCGGTTGTTTAATTGCAACAGCAGCATATGGAACTGAATTAGCACCACAAGTTCAATTCCTCAGAGAAATTAGAGATAACACTGTAATGAGTACTGCATCTGGTATATCATTTATGACTGGATTTAACCAACTATACTATTCATTCTCACCAACAATTGCTGATATGGAAAGAGAAAATCCAATGTTCCAAGAAGTAGTTAGAGCATTTATCACTCCAATGGTTTCAACACTATCAATTATGACGTTAGCTGAAAATGGTTCAGAAGTTGAAGTATTAGGACTTGGAATTTCTGTAATTGCACTTAATTTGGGAATGTATATTGCAGCACCTGCATTAGTTGGATTCAAAGTTCACAAACATTTCAAATCTAGAAAATAATTATAACTAATTTCATTCTAGTAGGTTATTATACTGAAACACATAATGTGATTTAATGCATATTGAATACGAAGAATTTGATACTACTGAAGATTTTTTCATGTATATGGCATCAGCAGCTCCTCCTATGAAAAATACAATGCCAATTAATTCTTACAAAGGATATGTAATGTCGTTTATTCCACTGAGTCCATCTACTGGGGAAACGTACCTTATGCTTTATGCTAAAGCTATACTTGAACCTGGAATCTATGAATTTGATGTTGCATCAAAGTCTTACAAAAAAGTTGTAAGTATCGAGAGAGCAGACAAAGTTTACTTTATCTCTGTAACACCAAAACGAAACACTATAGCAGACATTGCCATTGAAAATCTATAATTTCTTTGTTTGAATTTTTGGGGCAGATACAGATCTACTTCTTGCATATTTATCGATAATCTCATCTGGGGTTCTTCCATTGAATAGATCTTTGCACAATCCTCTTAGATATCTCATAATTGCCCAAGTTCCTGCTTTGAGAATACCGTACATGAATACCTTCATTGGTGGCCCGTATGTCTTATTTCTAAGAATAATTGGAATGATATCATTAATAACGCGTAGATTGTTTTCCCAGCATTTCCAAAATAGAGTAAATTGTGCCTCATTCAAATTTCCAAAATGCATGGAATTCTTTTCACTAAAATCCTGATAAAGCAATGGTGCTACTAATCCTCTAAAGTTCATCTCTCTAAAGTCACTCATCATATCAATTGTATATTGAACATCATCTGGAGTTTCATCTGGCCATCCAATTATGATTGTAGCAGCTGGGAACCAGTGATTTTCATTTAGAATCTTTGCACCTTCTCTTACAACACTTCCCCATTCTTCAGGTGCAAATGGTTTAGTTTTAACACCCAGATGTTTCTTTACCATTGCAGGTGACACTGTCTCAATTCCTAAATTAGTTGCAAGCCATCTTCCTGTTTCATCTTGTTTATTGATATGTGAAATTTGTTGCATTAATGTAGGATCTGCTGCAACTGCAGAAAATGTCATATGTGTAGTTCCAACAAAATTTGCCCCTAACCCTTTAAGTCCCTTCCACAAGTCAGTGATAACATCTCTGTTTGGAATAAAGTCTCTATTATCACATCCATAAAGTAACATTTCATCTGAATGTAACCAAATTGAATCAAATCCATAATCTAAGTTAATTTGTGCTTCATGTTGTAATCTTTCTAATGGGAGGTCTTTTTTTGATCTTTTATTTACGTCACAAAAGTCACATCCCCTTCCACATCCTCTCATTGCCTCAATCAGGGAATTAATTGTAGGGCCTTCAATAACTGGAATATTTTCAAGATTTCTTACAAAACAATGCATTAGTTCTGGGGCATCACCTTTTTCTAGATCTTGGAACAAGTCTACTGCTAATTCATCAGCTTCACCTACAACTACGGTATCAATTCCATGAATTTTCATTCTATCTGATTTAGCTAACTCCCATGCCCCATTACCTCCTACTACAACTTTGAAATCATATTTCTTTTTGAGTTGAATAATATTGGCACACATTTTTTTGAATTTCATTGCAACATAGGATAATTTTTCTGGTGACATTGTTGTTGTAACTGGAGCCATTCCTAGTGGGTCCATCACATTAATTCCTACAACTTTAGTATCAGGTCCAATGGATTTCTGTAACATTTCAGGATGTGCAAGAAACACATCTTCTCTTTTATACCCACCTTGAAGTAAAGAACTCTCTATTCTTCTTAATCCTACTTGCGCAACTTTAACTTCCCCTGTAATAGGGTCTGTTTCAACTGAGGGACAGAATACTTTATCAAAAACCCATTCAGGAAGAACTTCATATGGTCCACATGCAATAAAACCATACAGAAAATTTCCTCTATAATTTGTCATTAAACTACGATCAGCAGTAAGAACAACACGTTTACCAGACAATTACAAAACTTCGTTAAAGTATGCTATATATCATTTACGAGGATGATTTGCCTCATTCATTTGTAATTTTTACTTAGAATTATTTTTTCTAATAGTTCTGTTTGCAATATTTGCTGCAATCCCGCCTGCTGCAATCCCATTATCGATATTTACCACTGATAATCCTAATGAACAGCTTTGAAGCATTGATGCAAGGGCTGCTATGCCTCTTCCTCCGTATCCATATCCTATAGATGTTGGAATTCCTATAATTGGAATGTCAACCATAGTAGAAACAAGTGTGGCTAAAGCGCCTTCCATCCCTGCAGCTACTATAATACAATCAACATCCTCTTTTATCATTTCTTTTAAAATTGGAAAAACTCTATGAATACCTGCAACTCCTACGTCATAACTTGTAATACATTTACAGTTCATTGATTCACACATTAATCTGGATTCTTCTGCTACTCCAATATCTGATGTGCCTGCAGTGAGTATTCCTACTTTTCCTCCATGAAATTTTATAGGTTTTTTAAATAACAACAACGATGATGAATTTCTTCCAGTCTCTATTTTGACTTTTAATCTCTTTGCAAATGCTAGAATTTTTGGATAGTCTTCTTTCTTTATCCTTGAGACAATTACTGAATTAGCTTTTTCTAGAGTTTTTTTTATGATTTTTTTAATTTCATCTAGTTCTTTTGTTTCTGCAAAAACTACTTCTGGGATCCCTCTTCTCTTTCTTCTGTTAATATCAATTTTGGCAAAGCCTTCTATTTCTTCAATAGAATATAATGACAAAAGCTTTTTTGCATTATTAACTGAAATTTTTCCTACTTTCAATGATTCTAAAATCTCATGTAATTCCAATGATGATTTTTCTCTGTTTGGATAAAAAAAGGCTTAGATTTCAATACCTGAGATAGCGCCTTTAACGCTCTCAATTCCTTTCTCAAATACTTGTTTTTCTTCATCATTTAGGTCTAATTCAATAATTTTTTCAACACCGTTCTTTCCAATAACTGCTGGAACTCCAATTGTTACATCTGACTGACCATACTCTCCATCAAGATATGTAGCAACTGGGATGACTTGTTTTCTATCTCTTACAACTGATTCAACAATTGAAGAAATTGCATTTCCTGGTGCATGTACTGTAGCTCCTTTTAATTCAATTACTTTAGCTGCTACTTGTTTTGTACTTTGAACTAATTCATCTAACTTTTCTTTTGGAAGAAAAGATGATAATGGAATACCTGAAACTGATGAAAATCTTGGTAATGGTAGCATATTTTCTCCATGTTCTCCAATTACTAAAGCTCTAATGGAATCACGAGAATGCCCTGTTGCTTCATGAATAAATTGTCTGAATCTTGACAAGTCAAGCATTCCTCCCATTCCAAATACTCTACTTCTGTCAAATCCTGAGACTTTGTAAGTGATATATGCCATTGGATCAAGCGGGTTTGTAACTGGAATTATCATAGAGTTATCAGCATATTTTTTAATATTCTCAACAACGCTCTTAACAATTGAAGCATTAATCTTCAAAAGATCCATTCTTGTCATTCCTGGTTTTCTTCCAGAACCTGCAACAACTATTACAACATTGGAACCTTTCATGTCTGTAAAATCATTAGAACCTTTTACCTCAACATCAATTCCTTGTTCTGATAACATGTGGTTGATATCCATTGCTTCTCCTTGTGGGAGTCCTTTAGCAACATCTAATAACAAAATTTGATCATCTAATCGCTTTAATGCAGAAAATAATGCAGCATCTCCACCTACTTTACCCGCACCAATTATTGTAATCATGAAAAACACTGTTGATTTTCAATAATTAAATCTAATGAAATTCAATACCTATTAGACGAATTTATAAGTATTTTTGATAATTTTTAATCAATGGTTATTGTAATTGATCCACAGGTTGCAGGTATATCTGGAGACATGCTTCTTTGCTCTTTGGTGGATTTAGGTGCAGACAAAAATAGGATAATTGATGGAATTAAACAATCAGAAAATTTTCTCTCAAATTCATCTATTAAAAAAATTGATTTTCAAAAAATTCAAAAACATGGTATACAAGCTGTTCAATTAATTTTAGAAATTGAAGAAGATATTCACGAACGAAAAGGCTCAGAAATCAAAAAGGTAATTACTGATTCTATCCAATCTATTGGACTTTCAGAAAAAGCAAAAACATTTTCAGAATCTTGTATTGATACTCTCATTTCATCTGAATCTAAAATTCATGGAATTTCTAAAGACGCTGTTCTCTTTCATGAAGTATCTAGTATTGACACTATTGTAGATATTGTTGGTATTGCAATTGCTTTGGAAGATTTGGGATTATTTGATGAACGGATTCTTTGTTTGCCTATCTCAGTTGGTGGAGGCAATGTAACTTTTTCACATGGGACTATGTCCAATCCAGCTAGTGCAATTCTTGAGATTTTCAAAAACTCAAATTTTATAATCAAAGGAAATGCTGCAAATGAAGAACTTACTACTCCTACAGGTGCTTGTATTTTGGTAAATCTGACAAATGAAGTTATGGAATATTATCCTCCCATGAAAATTGATTCAATTGGTTATGGTGCAGGACAAAAAGATTTTGAAACTTTTTCAAATGTTTTAAAAATTGTTAGAGGTTCTGAAAATAATTTTGATATTGATTCAGTAAAGATCCTTGAAACAAATGTAGATGATGTTTCAGGAGAAATTTTGGGAAATCTAATTGAAAAAATTATGAAAAAAGGCGCAAAAGATGTTTCAATTTATCATGGAATTACTAAGAAAGGGAGACCTACAAATCTTGTATCTGTAATTTGTAGCGATGAAAATGTTGAAGAAATAGTTGATACCATAGTACTTGAGACTGGTACTTTGGGAATTCGAATTTCTGAGTCTAACCGATTTACTGTTCCTAGAACAATTCATGCTGTCTCTTTAACTTTGAATGGGAAATCTTTTCAAGTAAATTACAAAAAATCCTCTTTTAAAGGAAAAATTGATTTTAAAATAGAATTCGATGATCTGAAGAATGTCTCCAACATAATTGACAAATCAATTAAAGCGACTGAGTCATTATTAAGAAAAGAGATTGAAAAACTAGAGGATATAAAATGACAAAACTAGATGAATTAGTAAATTGGTTTGAACCCAAAAACAAAGTAATGATTGCGCTTTCAGGAGGTGTTGATAGTGCACTTGTTGCATATGCTGCTTTTCAAAAATTAGGAAATTCAGCAATTGCAGTTACTGCTGATTACAAGACTTTATCTGAGGAAGAACTTCATTCTGCTAAACAAATATGTAATGAGATAGGAATAAGCCATCTCTTTTTGGATTATAATGAACTTGAAAATGAAGAATTTATCAAAAATGACTCAAATCGCTGTTTTCACTGTAGGATGGAATTAGGTAATCATTTGATTGAATTAGCCAAGAAACACAATATTGGAGTAATAGTTGATGGAACTAATCTGGATGATTTAGGTGATTATAGGCCTGGGATTGAAGCATTAAAACAAAATGGTATTAGAAGTCCACTTGTAGAGACAAACTTTTCAAAATCAGAAATTAGGGAATCTGCAAAATCTATAGGACTGTCTGTTTATGACAAACCATCAAACTCTTGTTTGGCTTCTAGAATACCTTGGGGACAAAGAGTTACAGCTGAGAAATTAACTCGAATTGAACTTGGAGAAACAATTGTTAAACAACTTACAAATGTAAAACAAGTTAGAGTTAGAGATCTTAATGGTAATGCAAAAATTGAAGTTGACAAAGCTATGATATCGTTATTTAATGATACTGTTCTGAATAAAATCACTGAAAAATTAAAGATGATTGGATTTTCTACAGTTGAAATTGATCCGGATGGATATAAACCAGGAAAAATTAATGTGATTACAGATTGATTTATCTAGATAACGCAGCATCCACTCAAATTCATGAAGATGTTTTGAATTCAATGCTACCGTACCTAAAAGAGCAATATGGAAACCCATCATCTATACATCGTTATGGTAGGTTAGCCCATAAGGCAATTGAAAAAGCCAGAAAACAGATTGCATCTTTAATTAATGCAGACCCTTCTGAAATTTTGTTTACATCTGGTGGCACTGAATCAAACAATACTGCATTAAGAGGAATATCTATGAAAAATCCAGCTAGTCAAATCATTACGTCTTCCATTGAACATGATGCAATTTTAGAACCCTGTAAACAATTGGCCCAAAATGGGTTTGATGTTGATTATCTCCCAGTTAATCAGTTTGGTATGATAGAGTGCTCTGATCTAAAAAATCATATTTCTAAAAAAACTAGTCTTGTTTCAATAATGTTTGGAAATAATGAAGTTGGTACTATTCAACCAATTTCTGAGATTGCCAAAATATGTAATGAGCATAAAATTCCTTTTCATACTGATGCCATACAAGCAGTTGGTAAAATCCCAATTGATGTCAAAGAATTAGGCGTGGATTTGTTGTCTATTTCCTCTCACAAACTCTATGGTCCTAAAGGGGTAGGTGCATTATACATCAAAAATGGCATAGATATTGATCCTGTAATGTTGGGTGGAGGTCAAGAACATGGATTACGTTCTGGAACTGAAAATGTTGCAAGCATTGTTGGATTTGGAATGGCATGTGAAATTGCAAAAAATAATCTAAATGACAATATCATTCAAATGAAAAAACTTCGAGACACTCTAGTTGAAAAAATACTAAATGAAATTCCTGAAGTAGTTCTAAATGGTCATTCTCAATTTAGATTACCAAACAATGCTCATTTTACATTTCTTGGTGTTAATGGTGAGGATCTCATAATCAAACTTGATGAGTATGGAATTGCAGCATCTACTGGTTCTGCATGTTCTGTAAATACACAAAAAGCATCACATGTTTTACAAGCAATGGGATTTTCACTTGAACAAATTACTGGTTCCTTACGATTAACAATTGGAATTTTCAATGATCATAAAGAAATTGAAAAAACAATTGATGTTCTCAAAAAAGTAGTCGGGGAACTTCGTTCAGTTTCTCCTTATAAAGAAAAATATTCTTTTGTTTCTAAAATCTAAACCTTAATTTGGAATTTATTTTTAGATGCTAGAATTATTGTCATGATGCCTACAATCAGGATCATCATTACAATAGTGCCAAATTCGGGAACAACATAAGTTCCAATAATTTCAATATCTGAATCTCCTTCTTCAAAATTAATTGTTATTACTCTGGAATCTGAATGTACTACTGATTCTTGATATGAAACTTCTATTCCATCAATGAGAATTATAAACGAATCATCTTTACCATCTTGTTTTTCTGCACCTATGAATTCTCTAGGTAAATCTAATGAAACAGTTCCTTCATCTGTTGACTCGATTTGTACTATTATTGCAAAAATACTAGGATCTACTATGATGTCTTTAATGGTACCTCCTTTAATGGTGTACTCTACATCAAATGTCCCATTACTTCCTGCATTTACTTCAAAATTAGTCGTGGTTTCAACTAACTCTGATTTTGGAGCAAAATTAAATTCAGTCTCAGTAGTAGTTCCTCCTGCTATATCATATGAAGCTCTTACTAAGATTGTACCTGCAGTTCTCCACAATGGGCCTTCTGCAAGTATCGTATGTGAATAACTTCCATCTTGTGCTACTATAATTTGTGCAATTTCTATCATATTGCCTCCATTAAATAACTGTAATACAACATTTACCCCATCTAAAACTATACTAACTTTTCCTGAAATTACAATTGTATCTTCTTCATCATAATTATTATCATTTGTTTGAACTGTAATTGGAGGTTCCTGTGCAAAAACTGTTCCAGTAGAAATTATTAGTAAAAATATTAAACTATAAAAAATTCTAATTCTCATAAGTTTTCAAATATGTGTTTGTATATTTCCTTTACTATCAAAAATGAAAAAAGATATAATTTTAGTATCTTGGTATAATACTAAGTCTTGATTTTGCAGATATTGCGATTATTGAGATAATTGCTACT
>LFEY01000004.1 GCA_001510275.1 Thaumarchaeota archaeon casp-thauma3 | reverse complement strand
GAAAAAGATTCTGAATATTCTGAACATGTAGAAAAATCAGAGATTATAGAAGGCGAAAAAATTGATGAAGATGATGTAACTAAAATAGATGAGAGTCTATCTGAAAAAGACAAGGAAGAATAAGTGAGCAGTGTTCAGGCAAACAGGTTCACATTATGCCAAGAAAAAAAGCAATAGATCGTCCTGTTTGCTTGGTGTGATGTGATTACGTGAAAATTACTAAAAAAGGATCCTGAGAAATTATAAGTTTCAACAAGAGTAGAACCACTTAACAACTAGCATAAAATAAATTTCTAATTAAAAATTCTCTATAAAACAGAGTCTTTTGTTTTGAATATTCGGTTAAAGTAACCAGAAGGCTCTGAAGGCTCTACAATATCATTAGTAATACCAGCTAGATTCTTTGCAAGATTCTTTTTGTAGCCAATTTGCATTTGTCTTTGCATTTGAATTCTTTGTGCTTGTGGAGAGCCTGCACCATGCATAGATTCTGTAAGATATCCAACTGCATTTCTACCAAGAGTCATGTTTTCAATTAGTCTAAAAATTCTCATTCTGTTTTCAACATCAACACCTTTTTTTCCTACAAGGTATTTTTTGAGTAACGGTCCAGCCACTGGATGTCTAAAGTCCTTTTCAGATGGAAGAGTTACTACCATTCCACCTGCAATGTCTTGTGCAAGTCTGGCAATCTCATATGGGAATCGAGTTACGTTGTGTTTACAAACTTGTGCAAGCATATCTTCATTTAGATATACACCTGATTTCAACTTGTGCCCTAGGTGAGATGATGCAATTCCTGCAGCAAAGATTGTCTCATTAAGATGGGTCATCTCAACAATTTTGTCTTTGATGTGAGATACCTTTTCTACTCCATTATACTCAGCAATTGTTGCTGCAGCACCAATGAGTACATCACCAAGTCCTGTTTTGCATACATAACTACGTCTATGATAACAAGTAAAACGCTCTATTAGCATAGATGCAAATTCATATTCTCCATGCATGAAGATTTTGTCCCATGGAATAAACACTCTATCTAAAATCATCAAGGCTTCTTGTCCACCAAATTTTGCGTTACCATCATCAATGTCACCTTCTTCCATACTTCGAGTATCACAAGACTGTCTACCGTAGATGTAAGTAATTCCTTTGACATCTGCAGGTACTGCACCAACTATTGCCCAGTCTTTGTCATTTTCTGTTAGTCTAACTGTTGGCATCAAAATTATCCAATGTGAATTAATACAACCAGTTTGGTGTGCTTTTGCACCAGACACATAGACGCCTTTATCATCTGTATCTACTATTCTTGTAAACAAATCTGGATCGTCTTGTTCTGCTGGTCCTTTGCTTCTATCACCTTTAGGATCAGTCATTGCACCACCAATTACAAGATTTTCTCGTTGAACCATCTTTACAAATTCTAAGAATCTTTTATGATAGTCTGTTCCGTGTTTTTCATCAATTTCAAAAGTTGTAGAGTGTAAAGCATTCAGTGCATCCATTCCAACACATCTCTGGAAACATGTTCCAGTGTTTTGTCCTAGTGTTCTTTGCATTTTATTTTGTAAAACTAGATCTTCTGCACTTTCTGCAATATGTAAAAATCGATTAACTCTCAATCCAGTAAGTGATGAATCAGCTGAAGCTAGTGCTTCGTTACGTACTGCAAGATCATAAGTTTCTGCAACGGCATTGATTGATGGCCTAATCATTGGATGATCGACTGGTTCTTTTACTAATTCTCCAAACAAGTAAATTTTGAGATCACGACCTCTAAGACTTTGTATATAATCATCACCTGTTCTAATTGTCTTTAAGACATTAGCCATGTAACAATATTCACATTTATGATGTATAAATATTCTAGATAGGAATAAGTGAAAATTTAGGAATAAATTTCGATTAGAGACCTATTCGGACATCTAGAATACGACAACCTTTTCCCTTCTCCATTACTAGTACAGGATTCATGTCTAATTCTTTGATCTCTTTAAAATCAGAAACTAGTTGAGATAATCTCTGAATGCATTCAGAAAGTTTTGATATGTCTGAAGGTTTTTCGCCTCTTACACCTTGTAGTAATTTTTGAGTTTTAATTGATGCTATCATGTCATCTGCTTCTAGATCAGTTACTGGTGCTAGCTTGAATGTAACATCTTTGAGAACTTCTACATAGATTCCTCCCATTCCAAGCATAATTACTGGACCAAATCCAGGCTCGAGTTTTGAACCAATGATTAGTTCCTTACCACCTTTTACCATCTCTACAATCAAGACACCTTTAATCTCAGCTTTCTTGTTGTAATTTTTAGCATTTTTGATAATTGTTTTGAATGCAGATTTAATCTCAACATCATTTGTCAAGTTTACTTTAACACCACCTGCATCAGATTTATGAATAATCTGAGGTGATGCAATCTTCATTACAACTGGATAACCAATCTTCTTTGCAACTTTTACTGCTTCATCTTCTGTTGTAGCAAGTGCACTTGAAGGTAATGGTAAACCATATGCTCTGAGAATTTCTTGTCCTTCTTCTTCTAAAAGATTTGGTCTTTTTTCTTTTTTAGCTTGATCAAAGATTTTCTTTGCTTTTGCTTTGTTTACTTTGAATTTAGTAATTTTTCCAGTTGGAGCTTTGATCCAGTTAGAGAATCTAATCATTGCTGCAAGAGTTCTGATTGCTCCCTCAGCATATGTATAATATGGTACATTTCCTTTTGCCAAAATTTCTCTGTTAGTAATTCCTTCATCTAATCCCATCAAACTTGCAAGCATTGTCTTTTTGTATTTCTTTGACATTTCAACAACAACTTCTGCAAGTTTATCATAATCTAGAGTGCCAGAAGGAGTACACATTGTAATAACAGAGCCAACTTTTGGATGTTTTAGTACACGATCCAAAACATTATGAAATCGGTTAAAATCAGCATCACCTACAATATCAACAGGATTTCTAGAGCTTCCCCAAGGTGGAATTACCTCATCAATCTTTTTTCTAACACTTGTAATATCTGCCATCTTGATTTTAGTCTTTGAACATGCATCAGTGGAGATAATTGCAGGGCCACCAGCATTTGATACAATTACTAGATCACCACCTGATGGTAGTGGTTGTTTAGAAAATGCTGTTGCATAATCAAAGAGTTCCTCCATGGTATCAACTCTGATTGCGCCAGATTGTTTCAACAAAGCATCATAGATTTCATCTGAGCCCATCAAGGCTCCAGTATGAGACATTGCAGCTTGTGCGCCTTCAGGACTACGTCCAGATTTGAGAACAAGAACTGGTTTTTTGAGTTGTTTAGTAATATTTTTACAAACTTTAAGGAATTCTTGGCCATCACCCATATCCTCAAGATACATTACAATAACTTCGGTTTGTTTATGATTTGCAAGTATCTTTAGAACATCAACTTCACTCATTACAGCTTTGTTTCCAAGACTGATTACTGCAGAAAAACCAATTCCTTGCGCACTAGCATCTTCAACTAATGCAGCACATATTGCACCGCTTTGAGATACAAGTGCAATTTTTCCAGATTTTGGAGTAATTTTAAGAAATGTAGAATTCATCATTGTCTTTGGATCAAGATTCATGACACCAAGACAATTTGGTCCAACGATTTGTATTTTGTATTTTTTAGCAATGTCTTTTATTTCTTGTTCACGCTTTGCACCTTCTTCATCAACTTCTTTGAAACCAGCTGTAATGATAATGACGCCTTTGATTTTTTTCTTACCACATTCTTTTAACACTGGTGCAACCAATGTATTTTTGATAACAATAACTGCAAGATCAATGGGTTTTGGAACATCTAAAACACTCTTGTATGCTTTTTTGTAAAAGACAGTATCCCTTGAAGGACTAATTGGATAAACAGTTCCCGTAAAACCATTCATAATATTTGAGGTAATAGTAGCTCCAACACTTCCTCGCTTGTCAGATGCGCCAATTACTGCAATTGATTTTGGTGATAAAAAGACAGACTCTGCCATGTAAGTTGGATCTAAGGATTTTATATAATAAAGTTATTCATAGAAATTTCTGATTCATGATTTTTTAGCTTCCCAACATTTTTCCTGCTAGATTCTCATTTCTAGGAATCCATACTATTGAAAGATTAGAAAATTTTCCTATAATACTCCATGCTTCTCGTGCCAAATTACGAAGTTGTTCATTATTAATTGCAAATTCATGATTTAGTTGATTTACAGTATTTTTAGAATCACTGTAAATAGTAATTTTATCATCTGAATCAACATACTTGTTTAATGCAGAAATTATTGCCAAGTATTCAGCCTGATTGTTAGTTATCTCTGGTTTTTTTTCATAAAATGATTCACCTATCTCTTTTACAAAATATCCATATCCACTATCAGTACCTCCAGAACCATCAACGTAAATGCTAATTCCCATCTTTATACAACCTCACTAACTTTACATTTAGATTAACTACTATTAAGAAAATTATTGCGGATATACTTTGTGATATAATTGATGCCAAGTATGGATCATAGTCTATTGTCAGAAAATAGTACTGCAAACCCCATCTAGCAATAGTATAAACAACTTCAGCTATTCCAAGTGAAGTAATTAATTTTATGAGATCATGTTTTAGTTTTGCAGTATCTGTATCACCAGATTCAGTACGATATTTTTTTCTGTTATCAAAATAGTACAACACACCAAAAACTGAAAAGTAAATGGAATAATCTGCAATTGTAGTATATGTTGAGTTTAGATAATCTGCTTGATCAGATAGCATTTGGGCAATTGTTGCAGAAATAAAAATTGATGATAAAATTGCAATTAGAATATTTTTGTTAAGTTTGAGATAGTCTTGTAACACAATTTAGATTATTTTTTGTTACAATTAAACTAAGGTCAGTCCAAAGTAATCTTTAGAAATATTATCAATCCTGCAAGTTCTGCAATTCCTACTCCTAGCATGTATGGAAATATTTCATGAGAGAATATTTCCTCCATTGAGAAATAAGCAAATGCACCAATGACATTATGTAAAAATAGCATCCCAGCAACAACAATCATACCTAATGGAAGCTGTGCTCGGGTCTTTCCATACATCTTTCCAAATATGCATATTAGAATTCCAAGTATGCCCATATTTGCAATTGAGACAATAGACAAGATTAGTGAGGTAGACTCCATTTAGTGAAAAACACCTCTTGAGCTTTTATTTACTTTTGTCCAATTTTCTTTCAATTTCATCAAATGTCTCCATATTTACTTCAAGAAAGGTGGATATGAAATATGTGACTCCATATTTTTCTCCAACTTTGGTGATCATGTTATTTTTTTCAAGCACCCTAATGTGATGCTGGATAGCCTTGTAATCTAGACCCATCTCCTTTGCTAGTTGATTAGTATTATGTGGATTTTCCTTTAATTTTGAAATAATCTTTAATCGATTTAGTCCTCCTCGCGAAGCTGCAAACACAAACCAAAGCAGTCTTTTTGCATCAGGATCATTTGCCATGAACTATGAAAATTCTTCTAGCTTACTACTAAAAGGTATTTGGGAATTTTAGCATAATAGAAAGGATAAAAAACATAATCAAACAAATTTCTTTGAAGAAAAAATGATGTTAAATTATGATGCTCCAATGTATAGACCTCCTTCAGAATCAAGATCATTGATTTTCCAAGTAACATTAGGTTGTTCATTTAACGAATGTTCTTTTTGTGATATGTATAGATCAAAAGAATATTCTGAAAGAACATGGGATGAAATAAAAGCAGAAATTGATATGATGGCAAATTATTTGCCTGACACTACAAGAGTATTTCTTGCAGATGGAGATGCATTAAATCTTGATTCAGAATATATGATAAAAATTGTAAAATACATTAAAGAAAAATTTGCAAAGCTTGAAAGAATTTCTTGTTACGCAATGCCAATGAATATTCTAAAGAAAACACCTGAAGAATTAAAGAAGATAAATGAAGCTGGACTGGATATGTTCTATCTAGGAATTGAAAGTGGTTCAGATATAATTCTAAAAAAAGTAACAAAGGGAGCTATTGCAAAAACAATTACGAAATCAGTCAACAAGGCAAAAGAAGCAGGTTACATAATGTCATGTATGATAATTTTGGGATTAGGAGGAAGAACATATTCTAAAGAACACATCAAAGGTACTGCTGAAGTAATTAGTGCATGTTCACCACAGTATGTAGGAGCCCTTACTTTGTATCTAGAAAATGGAATAAAGCAGGAATTTCTTGACAAATTTGAAGAGCAATTTATTAAAATTAATGATGATGAATCATTAGAAGAACTTCGTGATTTGATTAGCCAAATAGAAACTAAAGATGAGATTATCTTTAGAGCAAATCATGGTTCAAATGCATATACAATCAAAGGTACTTTTCCACAGGACAAACAAGCGATGTTAGATAAAATAGAATGGATGAAGCAACATCCAGAAATTATACGTCCACAGGGATTACGTGGATTCTAAAGAGAATCAATTATTGGTTTTAGATTTTCAGGCAGTTCTGGCAATTCTGTATGGCTTTCATTGTTTTGGAGGATTTCAGGCCCTATACGCCTAACTCGTTGAGTTCCAATAAGGGTATCAATATTTCTTTGAATGTCTTTTTCAGATAAAATAGTCTTTAATTTTTCAGTAATAATTTCTTCATTTTCGTATTTTTTTATCCCATACTGAACAAGAATGATTTTTTCTTCTAAAGAAAATTCTGTCATGCTTGTGCAAAGTGATTCAAGGCTAATAATCGTTGTTTAGTGAAAAATAGTTAAAATATGATTAATTGTAAATGATCCTACTTGGAAAACAAATTACAATTAATTTCAAATGTATTGACTATGAAAAGATATGCTACAATTGCAATAATTAGCGGACTAGGATTAGGAATAATCTATTATTTTATGACAATGTCAATGCTACCTTCCCTAATACAGCTTAAGAGTTTGATTTTACAGATTTTATCATCTTCATTCTCTTTGTCTTAAATACCATCAATGCAAAATTGATTCCAGCCAAAGCTGAAATTACAATTGTTAATCCTACTGATGTAATGATGTAGGAAGGCATTAACTCCATTGTAGTATCCAAGTGAGAAGGCTTTTGCAGCATTTACTCCAGGATGTACTGCACCTCTAGCAGTAATTGGAAGTGCAGTTGGAGGACTGTCACTGTTTCCAATGCAAGGATTAGAGCTAAAATTCATTTCAGTAGGTTTTTAATATTTTCCATCTATTGGATTACAAGAGGACTACAAAGTCGTAGTTGTTGTAAGATAGGATAATTGGAAATTATTTCAAAACTTTACGAAGAGTTTCATTCAAGACTTTGGAATAACTATATGAAGATTGTTCTTGTTGAATCATTTTTGCTTGACGAAATCGAAGTTTTTTGTCAAGATCTTCATCAATCATAATTGTAACACGTTTACTCATAATGTGATGATATTACTTATCTAATTTAAGAATATGTCCAAGTGTGATGCTTAATTATACAATAAAAACTAGACATCCACAAAATGGGGAATGTTTTGGACACAGTTAGGCATGGGCCCACAGGGATTTGAACCCTGGATTTTCGCCGTGTAAGGGCGACGTCATAACCGACCTGGACCATGAGCCCAGAAACCTACCTTGTTAAAATCCATTTAAACTTTGAGAAGTAGGAGAATCTAGAAATTCGATAAAAAATTAAGAAATTCATGAAGATTTTAGATTTTTTTTCCAGTCCAATTGGATTAGGTCATGTTACGCGAGACATTGCAATTGTAAATAATTTTGAAAACATTACAACTAATTTTGTTACAGGAAGTGGAGCTGCCAAAATTCTAAAAAATTTAGATTTTAAAGTACAAGATGTATACAATCCACCATCATTTGTTATCCAAAACGGTACACTAAAGAGTTCAGCAAAATGGCTGTGGAATTATTATCAATACTATAAAGATTGTAAAAAAATCTCACAAAGAATTCTTCAAGAAGACAATCCAGATTTGGTGATTAGTGATGAGGATTTTGCAGTATTAACTGTTGCACAAAATATGAAAATTCCAAGTATACTTGTCACCGATGTTTTAGAGACTAGATTCACTAAAGGATTAATATCATTTATGGAGAGAAAAATGAATAAGTCAATGCAAGAAATTATTAAAAAATGCGATATTGTCATTCTTCCTGAAAATGGAAATGATCAAGACAATATTAAAAGAGTAGGTCCAATAGTTAGACAAACAAAGTTTTCAAGAGAAGAACTACAAAAAAAGTTCTCATTTGAGAAAAAAACAATAGTTATTTCAATTGGAGGAACTGACGCAGGAGTATTTCTTATTGAAAAAGCATTAGAATCAATTTCAAAAATAAATCAAGACATCGAAGTTGTGGTAATTTCAGGTCCAGTAATTAGTAAAAAATTTGAAAATGTTAGAAATTTGGGATTTGTTGATAATTTGCATGAATTGATTTTTGCTGCAGATTTGCTAATTTCCCTAGCTGGAAAATCAACTATAGATGAGGCTAATACCTATGGAACACCTTCAATATTTATCCCCATAAAGAATCATTTTGAACAAGAAGATAACGCAAAAGAACAAGGATTTGTTTTTGATGATATTAACAGGCTTGATGTATTAATTTTAGAAAAACTTGAAGAAAAGAGAAACCAAGTAAACACAAATGGTGCAAAAAATGCATCAGATATTATTAAAAAATTGATAAATTAGCAATCAAATACTTAATAGATGGTCATTTTGTTTTGATAAGGTACCATGACCAAGTTAGTAGTAGTAAAGTTTGGCGGAAGTGCGATAGGTCCAGATGGGAAATCTATTTCAGAAATTGTTAAACGAATCAATGATTTGAAAAAAGATTCCAAAGTAATTGCTGTTTTTTCAGCTCCATTAACTATGCATAATGGAAAAAATCGTTCTCTTACTGATGTAATTTTAGAGCAAGGCAAAAATGCAGAAAATGGAATTAGTCCATCATTAGATATTGTAAAATCAACTTATCAAAAAATTCTGGAAATGGTAAATTCAGAAAACAAAGAAAACTGCAAAAATATTATTGATTCATACCTAGAAAAAGCACAAAAAGCGCTGGATGAGGTATTTGCAAACAAAGAATTTGCAGATGAGGTACGATCAAGAGCATTAGCATTTTCAGGAGAAATATTGATGTCTCATGTGATGAACTACATTCTAAGAAGCAATGGAATGAAGGCAGATGCTGTAAAATTTGAGGATTGGCCAATTATCACAGATAACAACATAGAATCAACAAATTTTCTCACATCAGAATCTAGGGAAAAGATGGGTAAAATAGCAGAACTAGTAGAAGAAAATCAAGTAGTCGTAATTGGAGGATTTATTGGAAAAACAGTAGATAGTGTTACAACTACCTATGAGCGAGGAGGCTCAGATAGAACAGCTGCAGATCTAGGAATTTTATTTTACAAAAAATACGAAACCAGTATAGATTTTGAAAAAGATAGTGCAGTAGTTTCTGCAGATCCAAAAATTGTTAAGTCTGGATTAAAGGATGTGAAGCAATTATCATACAATGAAGCTAGGCTAGCAGGAATGTTTGGAATGAAAATTTTAGATCCCATTGCAATAAAAGAAATTGTAGAAAATGGAATTGATATGCCAATTACTGTTACAAATATGAATAATCCAGAAAAAGTAACTACAATAAAGAGGATGTTAGATGAACAGAAAGGACATCCAATTAAAATAGTTACAGGAAAAGAAAATTGTGCAATTTTTAGAATTGAAACAAGTTGTATTCAGAAATTATTAACATCATTAGAAAAAGACAAACGTTACAATGAGTTTATAATTTTATCACCATTTACAAAAGATGGAATTGAATTTTCTAGAATATTATTCTTAGATGGGGATTATGTTAAAAGAAATGAGAAATATTTGTTGGGATTTGATTCTCTTGCTACAATTACATACAACAGAGGTGTAATTACATTAATTGGTGATGAAATGTGGAGGGTTCAACAGGTTGCATCAAGAACTAGTGCAAAAATTGGTGAGTCAGGATTAAACATTTTGAATATGGATGCACAAGAAGAAACTTCACGAATAATTATTGTTGTAGAAGATTCAAAAGGCAACATAAGTAAAGCCATCAATGCAATACACAAAGAGATTTCAGAAATTGATTTTGTAAAGTAAAAGAGTGGCGTTACGGGCTTTCACCTGTAAACCGCCATCATGGGTTTGTTCTTGGACCGTTATCTAGATTTAGTCCGGCGTTACCCAAAACACGCTACAATAGGTTAGATTTTCAAGTATTTAGAGATGATCTATATAGATCGTATTATATACGCTCAGCTGCATAGTATAGAACTATTCCAATTCCAATTAATGCATACCACTTGAAGTTCTTCTTATTCATGAAAATATTTGCTGAGCCTAATTCTTTATCTTTGTATGTAGACAAGCGAATTTTTCTCATTTCAAATGCTTGACCAACTAAGCCCATTACAAGAAGAGTAATTGCAGCAAAACCCAAAATCGATTCCATACTATAATTTGTCGTTTACCGAATATGTAGTTTACAAATTTAGAGCATTAAAAAATAATTCTTTAAATTAGTAGAGTTTTTTCCCTCTCCTATGATAGAGAGTGGCAAAATATGGATGAATGGAAAGCTAGTACCATTCAAAGATGCCAAAGTTCACGTACTAACTCACGCATTACATTATTCAACATCAATCTTTGAAGGAATTAGATGTTATAACACACCAAATGGTTCTGCAATATTTAGACTGCAAGAACATATTGATAGATTCTTTAATTCTGCAAAATTATATTCAATGAAAATGCAGTTCTCAAAAAAAGAAATTTCAGATGCCATAGTAAAAACTGTAAAGGCTAGTGGACTCAAAGAATGTTACATTAGACCATTAGCATATTATGGTTATGGAACAATGGGACTAACTCCTACTTCAAATAAAGTAGATGTTTCAATTGCATGTTGGGCATGGAAGATGGGAGAATCAAAAGCAGGTAAATTCTCTGGAGCAAAATGTAAAGTATCAAGTTGGATAAAAATTGATTCAAGATCTCAACCAATGCAAGCAAAAGCAGCAGCAAACTATTCAAATGCAGCACTTGCAAGAATGGAAGCATTAGAAAATGGATATGATGAGGCAATTATGTTAAATTCATTTGGAAAGATTGCAGAAGGAAGCGCTGAAAATATCTTTATTGTAAAAGATGACACTATTCAAACACCACCTCTTTCAGCAGGAGGATTAGAGGGAATTACTAGAGATAGTGTCATCCAAATTATTGAAGAAAACGGTGGATTTGTAATTGAGCGAGATCTAGAAAGAGATGATCTTTACACAGCTGATGAAATTTTCATGACAGGTACTGCTGCAGAGGTAAAATCAGTAACGCAGATAGACAAAGTAAAGATTGGAAATGGTAAGATGGGAGGCATCACAAAAGCATTACAAAAATCATTTACTGATGTTGCAATGAGCAAAGATGAGAGATTTTTGCCATGGTTGACATTTATCTAATTTTCCACGAAGTTTTTTACCCACAAAAATGATTAGATATTATGGATTCATGTGCTACAGGTGATACTCAGGAAATCTGTTGGTTTTGCAGAAAAGGACGCCATGAAGACTGTATGAAAGATATTCCAACGCAGGGAAAATCAGATGGGCCAGATGATTGTACTTTTGATACAAAACTCATTCCATGCAAGTGTCAGCATTAAACAATTAGTATCAAATACAGCTATGGTTGAAAAATTCTATGAGTTACAATAAGGAATTTTGGGATAAATATACAGATGAGAATGAAGCAAGATACAATGATGAATTTTCAAAATACACAAGAGATTTGGCTACTTCTTTGCGCTGCACAAGTGTTCTAGAAATTGGATGTGGAACTGGAATTGATTTAAGACTATTTCCAGATACATTTCAAATTCATGGAGTTGATCTAAATGACCATGCCTTGGATATAGCAAAAGAAAAACTTCCTATTGCAAATTTTAAGAAAGGAGATATCACTAATTTACCATTTGAGGATTCATCAATAGATTTTGTTTTTACACATGGATTATTGAATTATTTAGATGATGATACATTAGAAAAAGGAGTTGCAGAAATGTACAGAGTCGCTGGAAAATACATAATGAATTGTGAAGAATTTGAAGAAACAGAAAAACAGATTGATGAGAATCACAAATCCCGGAATATGTACAAAAGATGGTTAAACTATAAGGTAAAAGTTGTAAGCAATGTCGATATGCACGAAGACATAGAACCTGATAAAAACAGATTTACTCTGTTAAAAAAACTGTAAAGAAAAGTATGGTAAGAAAAGAGAAGGCATCTAGCAATTCCAAGGCAAAATATGCAATTGTAGGCATAATTGTCGTCATAATTATTGGAATTTTCTTTTTTGCATTAAATAATGAATCAAATGTAGATGAATCAGAAACATCGATACTTGATACATTAAATGGTTCTCCACTTCTTGGCTCTCCTGATGCCCCTGTAAAAATAATTGAATTTGGGGACTATCAGTGTCCTTTTTGTAAGAGATGGAATCAAACAACAAAACCATTGATTGAGGAAAACTACATCAACACTGGTAAGGCTAGTTTAGTTTATGTTGATTTTGCAATTATTGGTGATGATTCTAAAACTGTTCATGAAGGGAGTTACTGTGCAGATGAACAGGGCCTATATTGGGAATACCATGACTTTATCTATGCTAATCAAGGTCATGAAAATAATGGATGGGCTAACACAGAAAATTTGAAGACTTTGGTAACTGAACTCGATGGACTGGATGTTGATCTTTTTAATGAATGTCTTGATTCTGGAAAGTACATAGGAAAAATAAGGGATAATATTATGACTGCATATAGAACTGGAGCTCAGTCTACTCCTTCATTTATCATAGTTGGTCCTGATGACTTTATTTCATTAAAAGGTGCACAGCCATACGATGCTTTCTCAAAGGCAATTGATGTCTTGCTTGTAAATTAATCTGGATCGTCTTGTCCACTATCTCGTCCACAATGAGGACAGACTCTTTGATTTTGCCATAATTCTTTCCCACAATTTCTACATGATTGGGGTTTCATAAAATAATTACAACAATATGAAATTTAAGATTTGCATATTCCAAATAGCGGGTCTAGAGGGATTCGGACCCTCGACAACCGGATTAAGAGTCCGGTGCGCTACCTGGCTGCGCCATAGACCCACCAAAATAGCTAAAGCCTAGAGTTGTTATTAATCTTAAGATTGTAAAATAAAGGAAAATTTAGTTTTGTGCTTTTGCTTCAACTTCATTGTACTTTTCAAGAATTGCTGTAAGTACAGTTGAAACTGGAACATCATTCATCTTTTTCTTTTCGGCAAGAATTTTTTGGTATGCATCTAGTGTGATGTATACAGGAATTGAACCATTTCCTTCAAGCAAACCTCTAACGTTGTAAAGAGCTGTTTCCATACCTCTCTCAGCAGATTTTGCAAATTTTGCTTTATTCAAAATTGCTCCTAGTGGACCAAATGGCATATCATAATCTACTGACATGGTTACTCTAGTGAGATTATCACCTAATGCTTTGAATTCATTAGTAATTTGCCATTTCTTAAATGGGCCTTCAATCTGTTTTGCAGAGATCTTTTCATTTTTGATAAATTCAGTTGTCTCACAATCCCACTCTAGACGTTTACCGCTAAAGTCACCAATAATTCTAAATGTTGTACCTAGACCCATACCTTCCTTGATATCCATAGGAATGACAGTCATTCCTACTGTGTCAGTTTTGATTTGATCAGAAACGTGTTCTGGTCTTGCAAAATAGGTAAAAACATTATCCACTGGTGTTTTGATATCTATTGATTTTGTAACAAAGGTCACAATTCAGATCCTCGTCGATTAGGATTTAAAGGTTTTGAAGATTTTCGTAAAGAAATTGATTTACAATATATTCATCAATTTCCATGATAATCTAAATGACTAAAAAGCGATCAGCATGTTTGATCCTAATTTTTCTATTTTCATCTATCGTAGTATTTGATGCTAGTGCTCATTCAATGTTTAATTCCTCTGAGAAATTTGAAGCAGGTTATAGAGTACAAGTAGCTACATTGCCTGAATTCCCCCAAATTGACGAACCATCTCAATTTTTGGTAAGAGTGACTGAAGGATTGGATTATAATGAAGTTAACAGATTTACGATGGGGATTCGAGTTTTCTATAACGATCAACAAATTGATACAATACCAGCAACTCACATAGAAGGATCTCATTGGGATATTGATTATGTATGGAAGAATCCAGGAAACCATATTGTAAAGGTTGACTTGTACAATATTGGAGAAAATCAAGGAATTACAACTTATACATTTAACATGGGAACACAAAATCCATTTGGAATCATCTTCTTTTCATCAATAATTATAGGTGTTTGTTGTCTTACAGTAGTTGTTGCATACATTTACTTGCCAAAAAAACTCAAAAAATTTAAACTCTAGATTCTACTGGAACTCTAGAGATTCTAAATGCAAATAAGGTAGTCAATAACACCATTGCAAATAACAATATTCCAACTCCCAAGTGAACTGCAACTAAAACTGCATGTAGTTTTAGATCAATTACCAAAGCACCAAGTGTGATTTGAGTAATAACAAATACAGTTGCAAGTGAGCTTGTTATTTTGATCTTCAAGTCAGCATTCTTGTTAATAATACTGGCAACCATAGTTGCAATTACCAATGTTCCAGTAGTAGCAGCAACTAATCTATGAGTCCATTCAATAAAATATTCTTCAGAAGGCAATACTCCACTTGGACATAATGGCCACTCAGGACATGTCAAGCCAAGTCCAGCGGCTGATATATATCCTCCAATAAACATTAGAGAATACAAAACAATCATTGTTACTAGTGCAAGATATTGGATTGCCAAAATTATTCTATGATAAAGCTACCTTGCATGCCTTGTAATGCATGTCCTGGAACAGTACAAATGTAATAGTAAGTTCCTGGTGCACCAGCAATGAAAGTAGTACTGTCACCCTCACCTGGTTTTAGAGGGTTTGTAGCAGCTGCAATTGCAGAATCCATTACTACACTGTTAAAGTCTTCAGGATTTGTCACAACTCCAAATGCATGAAATGATTTACCTATGTTATTGGTAGTAATGGTTACCTCATCACCAGAATTTACACGAATTTCTGGATTGTGACCAGCCTCACCTGGTAATGCATTAAATGCCAAAGTCCTAAAGTCATCAGATTCTACAAAGTCTAAAGTAAATTTATGAGATACACCTGTTGGGGCTGCTGCTACACTAGAAGAACTACCACCTACTGCAGTACCTATAATGATTTCACCAACCATTCCTTGCTCTCTATGACCAGGAACTGTACAGATGTAATAGTAAGTTCCTTCTTCTCCTGCAACAAATTTAGAAGAACCATCTTCTCCTGGTTTTAATGCACTTGACATTGAACCAATTTCACTTCCAGGAATAATTCCAGTAATTCCTTCAGTACTTTTTGTAACACCAAATGAGTGAAATGATATTCCTCCATTGTCTACATTAAAGACAACTGTATCTCCAACATTCATGTTGATTGTTGGGTTGTTATCTGATTCTCCAGGCAATGCATTAAATGCCAAAGTCCTAAAGTCATCAGATTCAATAAATGTAAGATCTTGTGTAATGGTTTTTCCTGTTGCTGTTGCTGGAGCTGTATGATCTGCTTCTCCTGCCATCATTGCTACAACTGGAGCAGGTTGTGAAATCCAATAGTCCCACATTCCAAAGAATATTGCTCCACCAACAATACAAATGCCTAGCATTATGGCCAACATTTTTCCAGTTCTAGCTGAAGTTGTTCGATATACTTGGTGTGCTGATTCGTTTGGTGGGTGTTCTGTTTCGTTACTCATTTTATTAATATCCAGTATGATGTGGGGTCTTTGACTCGAATGGATAGTAATATTTGCCACCTAGACCAAATGGGTCATCAGTATCTGCAAGTTTTCCTTTTCCTGAGCTATAAATCATATTGTACAAGAAAATTGCCATGCTAACACCAATAATCATTGCGCCTACAGATGCAATCTGGTTCATAGCAATCCATTCTGGGATTGGCGGATAATCGAAAACTCTTCTTGGCATTCCATACAAGCCAAGTACATGTTGTGTAAAGAATACCAATATTGTACCTACAAATGACAAGAAAAAGTGTATCTTGCCCATAGTTTCATTATACATTCTACCTGTGACATATGGGAACATGTAGTAAAGATAGCCAATTGAACCAAATGCAATAGTACCCATTACAAAGAGGTGGAAGTGACCAACTACCCAATACGAGTCATGTGTTGAAAAGTCTAATGGCATTGCGCTGTTAACTACACCACCTGCACCTGCTGCAAAGAATAATGCAATTCCTCCAACTGCCCACATCATTGGTGTTGAGAATTTGATTCTACCATTCCACATTGTTGCAACAAAGTTAAACACGTGCATGGCAGATGCTGGAACAGCTGCAAGAGTTCCTATCATAAAGACTGTTTTTTCAGTAAATGACATTCCAGTTGCAAACATGTGATGAGCCCATGATGAGAAGGCAACCATTGATAATAAAACAAATGCAAAGACTCCAGAGTTATAGCTGTAGATTGGTTTTCTTGAGAATCTTGGAATGATTTCATACATCATACCAATTGCTGGAATTACCAAGACGTATACCTCTGGATGGAATGTAAACCAAAACAAGTGTGAATACGCAATTGGATCACCACCCATCGCAGGATTGAAAAATCCACTTACACCTAATCTATCAGTTAGAAGCATCAAGAGCGCTGCTGCAAATGTTGGAATTGCAACAAGGATAATCAAAGATGTTGCTAAAAATGACCAAGCCAGAAGTGGGACTTGTCCAATTGACATGTCTGGATGCTTACATTTGAGAATTGTGACGATAAAGTTGATGGCACCAAGTACAGAGGAGATGCCCAAAATCTTTAATCCAAATATCCACATGTCAGCTGCTGGACCTGGAGCACTGATGATAGAGTATGGTGGTTGTGCGTACCATGTAAAGTCAGCAAATCCTAACCAGATGAGTGCACCACCAGGTGGAATCATCCAAAATGCAATTGCATTAAGTTTTGGATATGCCATATCCTTGTATCTAACCATTATTGGAACAAAGTAATTTCCAACTGCAGATGCAAAAGGAATAATAAACAAGAAGATTAGTGTCGTACCATGAACAGTAAAGATTCTGTTAAAGGTCATAGAATCTACAATAATTTGTCCAGTCCCTTCAATATTAGGAAGGAACAATTCTGCTCTGATTGCAAGTGCTAGTGTACCACCTAAGAACAAGAACGCAAGTGAAGTGATAAGATAAAGTAAACCAACATCAGTGTGGTGTGTTGAGAACATAATTTGCCATATTGGACGTGGCTTTGCTAATTCTAGAACCATTAGTTAATCTCCTCGCTTAAAACAATCAAAAGTTGGGATAATAATGTTATCAAGCTGATGGTTCCTCCACATACAATGTTCCGCGCATATTATAGTGAATCAATCCACAATATTCTCTGCATTGAATATCAAAAGATCCTACGTCAGTTGGAGCAAACCATACAGTATTAATTCTTCCTGGAATTGCATCCATCAAAACAACATAATCATGAATGTTAAAAGAGTGAATAACGTCTTTTGACATTATCTCAAATTTGTATGCCTTGCCGACTTCAACATGTAGCTCACCAATTTCTTTTGTTCCATCTTCATGCTCAAAAGTCCAGAACCATTGTTGTCCAGTTACTTTGATTACTTCAGCATCTGCAGGAATATGTTCCACAAGTCTTTCTGCTTCCCATGCTTCTGCTCCAACCCATGCCATTAATGCAATTACAATTGCAACGTAAATCCATTCAGGCCAATTAGAATGTCCACTCATTTCTACCAGTCAGTTCCCTCATATGCAGTTGGTTTTGCTTTTGGATGAGATTCTCTAAATCTCCAAACTAACCAGATCATTGTTCCTGCAACTACTGCGCCTACTGTAAATGCTACAGTCATCATTCTAAAAAATAAATTCCAAATAATCACTCTACGATCAAGATATTCTCCAGGTGTATCACCTGCAGCAAATGCCAAGTCTACAGCTGGAATTATTACTAAAACTGCCAATACTAAGAATAATCCGATAATACTCTTCATTAGCGATTGACTGACGAAACCTATAATTTCTATTTAAGGGTTTTCAAGATTACTAGATACTAACCTTGATCGAACCGTGATGGGTGCATTACATTAAGTCCTGAAAGTGAAAATTTTTTATCCTTTTCTCTAAAGATATTAAGAGAAGCATTTGCAATTATCAATTCAAAGAGATTGAGAGGAGATAAATCAACAATTGTTGAAAGCATTGCTTTGATTGGGTCCATATGAGTTACAAGTAATACATTCTCATCAGGATGTTTTTCAGTTATGTGTTCAACTATTCCTAGAATTCGTTTTTTGACATCGGGAAAAGTTTCTACTCCATTATGAGCAATCTCAAGTTCGCCATTATAAAATTTCATAAAGACATTGCCGTGACTTTTAAAAATCTCATCATATGGCATTCCAGTAAATTTTCCCATATCAAGTTCAATTAAACGATCATCAAGTGTAACATCAAGTGAGTTGTGTTTTCCAACAATTTCTGCAGTGTGTTTTGCTCTTTGGATTGGACTTGAATAAATTGTAGAGATATTCATGTGTTCAAGTAATTCAGCAGTATGTTCAGATTGTTTTATTCCAATATCAGTTAATGGAACACCTTCAGTTCTACCAGCCAAAATTCTTTCAGTGTTATTTTTTGCCTGGCCATGTCTAAGGAAAATTATTTGTCCCAATTTGATCGAATTTCAAATAGAGATAATAATAACATTATCAGATAGATATCATGAAAGTAGGAATTATTGGTGGAACTGGTGGAATGGGTAAAGGTTTTGCTCTAAGATGGTCACAAAATCATGATGTAATTATTGGCTCTAGAGATGCAGTAAGAGCATCTGAATCAGCAATAGAATACACTAATCTTGCCAAAGAAGCATTTGGAGAAATCAAGGGAGTAATTTCTGGAAACGATAACGTTTCAGTTGCAAAAGAAAGTGATGTTTTGATTTTATCAATTCCATATGACAATATTGATTCAACTTGTTCGGGAATATTATCAGAGATCAAAGATAGTTGTGTTGTTGTATCTCCAATTGTTCCAATGACAAAAACAGATGTTGGATTTGAATGCGTAGCAATTAAGGAAAATAAACCATTTTCATATCAACTAGTATCAAACCACATGAAGGACAAATCAAAACTTGTTTCAGCATTTCATGTAATTTCTGAAAAGAAACTAGTCAATCCAACATTGGAACTTGATTATGACATCTTTGTATGTGGAGATGATGATGCATCAGTTCAAGTGGTAAATGGATTGATTAATGAAATTAAAGGACTAAGACCAATTTACTTGGGTCCAATAGAATTATCTTATTTTGCAGAAATGTCTACACCACTTCTTCTTAATGCAATGATAAGAAATAAAATTAAAAATCCAGGTATCAAGATTATCTAAGTTAGTTTTTTTCAGTTATCATGAGTCACGAATATTACAGAAGAGGTAAAAATTGGTTTACAGCAATTGGTGTGCTTTTTTCTATAATGGCGGGAATAGTTCTAGTTAGACAATTATTAATCTGGGGACCAGAATTTGTTGAAGAATTTTTATTAAATGGAGAAATAACAAATGAGAAAGTTTCAGCAGCAATGTTAGGCTTTGGGATTTTTATGATAGCATTGGGATTTAGAAAATATGAACAAGAGAGATAAATTTCTAAAATCACAAAAAGTATTACGGTTTGCAACAATTGGTAAAAACAAAACCCCACATATTGCTCCTGTTTGGTATATGTATAGTGGAAAGAAGATCTACATAGGAACAAACACTAGAACAAAAAAGGCAAAAAATGCAAAAACAAACAAACGTGTTGCCTTTTGTGTTGATGTAGGCATCAATGCACCAAGTATTTACGGAGTTATGGGACAAGGAAATGCTAATTTAATTTTAGAAAACAGCAAAGTAAAAACAATTGCAAAAAAAATTCTTTTGAGATATTTTAAGACACTACAAAATAAATCTGCAAAAGAATTACTTGAGGATACTAATTGTATTATAGAAATAATTCCTGAAAAATTTTCAGTTTGGAGTTATTGACTAACAAAGTCTTCAATTTTGTTCATTGCAGATTCTAGTACTTTAACACTAGGAAGATAAACAAGTCTGAAATGTCCACTTCCGTATTGTGTACCAAATCCAGATCCATGAACAGTAAGTACGCCTTTGGTTTCTAGCAGTTTTGTAACAAATTCTTTATCTGTACCAAATCTGTTGTCTTCAATTTTTGGGAATGCATAAAATGCACCTTTTGGATTTGAACAAGAAAGACCAGGCATTTCATTGAGACGTTTTACAACCAAGTCTCTATGTTTTTTGATTTCAGAAACAAAGTCATTAATGTAATCTTGAGGACCGCGAAGAGATTCTAGTGCTGCATGTTGTACTGGAAGACTAGTTGCAATCCTAACTCTTGCCAGTTTTGGAAGATTTTCTCGTAGTGCTTCAAGTTGTGGTGATTGATTAAATGCAATGTAACCAATTCTCCAACCAGACATGAGATGAACTTTTGAGAATCCATTTAGAACAATTACAGGTGAATCTCCTGCAACTTTACCAATTCCTACAAATTTTTCATCAAAAACAATTTGATCATAAATTTCATCACATATTATGTAGAGATTATGCTGATTTGCAATATCTACTAATTCTTTAAGTGAATTTTCATTAAAGACTGCGCCAGTAGGATTGTTTGGACTAATCAAACAGATTGCAACAGTCTTTGATGTAATCTTAGATTTAATATCATCAATGTCTGGTGTAGAATTATTCAAATCTACTGCAAATTCTACAGGAATGCCACCATGCAATCTCACATATGATGCATATGGAGGATAGTATGGTCCAGGTAAAAGTACTTCATCACCTTCTTCTACAATTGAAGAAATTACCATATCAAGTCCCTCAGAAACACCATTTGTGATTAGAATTTCATCAGCCCCAATTGAGAGTCCTTTTGCATTTTCTTTTTTAGCAATCTCTTGCCTTAATTCTAAGAGACCCTCAGATGTAGCGTAGTAATTTTCTCCTTTGTTAATTGCATCAATTAGAGCTTGTTTGACATTATCTGGGGGTTGAAAACCAAATTGTACAGGATCACCAATGTTAAGATAATCAACTTTCATTCCCTTTTGTTCTACTTTTCTTGCAGCTAGAACGATATCTCTAATTGCATATTCAACACCAATTACTTTTTTTGATACTTTCAAAGTATCTAGACAGATATTTAGGCCTGTTAAAATCTTACTTCTTTGGACTCGTTGCACAGTCTGGATAGTGCGAGCGGCTTCGAACCGCTAGGTCGAGGGATCGAAGCCCTCCGAGCCCTTTAGATTATTTTATTAGGCAAATAATTTGCCATTATGATGAAATGAAGATATCACCATTCAAACTTGGATTAGGATTGGTGATTGTAGGAATGATTTGGGTTTCATTTGTTTTTGATGAAACTGAAAAATTACATGATTCGATTTTATTAAAACAATCAAACTCTCTTGAACTAAAATCAGAATTTCTAGGTATAGGTATTGGATATTACAAAGTATACATGCCTGAGTTTGCAGGAGAGGAGGTATTTGCCCAAATATTAGATACAAAAGACAATGTAATACAAGAACAAAAGATTCAGACAAAAATGTCAGTTGGATATTTTGATTTTAATGAGAATGGTACACACACAATAAAAGTTACAAATATTTCAAAAAATATCATTGATTTGCAAGTAGAATTTGGTAATACGAATTCTCAAAAAATGCTTCTACCAGGAATTATGATACTTGTAGGTGCTGTTATTATGATGATAATAGCATATATGAAAATAAAAAATTACAATATAGAACAGCCGGATGAGAATATTTCATAGATTTGAATACATTGAATTGTATGGCCAAAAACTAGAACCAAGTTAAAGATCAGCCAAGTTGTAAAAAACAAGAATGCTACAATCGAGAAAGGAAGAAATGATTTGAGTTTAGTATGTTCCCTATTTTTTAATATCAAAACTGCTCCTAATGATGCAAGAACAAGTCCAAATTCAAGCGGTTGATGAGACCAAGAAATCAAACCATCAATTCCAAAGATATCGTGAGATAAAGAATCACCAAAACCTGAAACAATCTGGAGTACAGAACCAGCAATAACAAGTTTAACCCCAGTTTTAAGAGAACCTATAACTGATTTTCGAAGTATTAGCATACAGCCCATGATTGCAGCACAACTAGTCATAGATACTCCGGTATACACTACAATATGAGATGGGCTCCAGAAAAATTCTGGTTCTTTTTGAAGATGTGAGATGGCATCCCAAAATCCTGCTGAAACAACTACGACAGAGCCAATAACTGCTAAAATTGATACAAATGAAACAAGTAGGCTAGATTTTGCAAGTGAAGAGTTTGAAATTCTTTGAATTAATTTCATTGTGTTTCTACTTTATCACAGTAATATGAAATATTGTAATGTGTTAATTAGAAAAATTCAACATTATGGGTAATTTTAAGAATTAACTATATTAGATGAAATAATCATCAGAGAACATGAGTCCAGGAATTGGGTTAATGAAGAGAAGACTAGAAAAAGAAAAAGATGCAATAGCACTTGCAGTATCAGGCATTGCAAAAAAATATGATAAAAAACCAGATGACATCAAGATACTAGAAACAAAGTATGATGATGATGCAGGAGATTGGTATGTTGCATTAGGATGGGAAGAGAAAAAAGCCATAATTAAGATGGATTCTGTTCAGGGAACAATTACTGAAATTAAAGAAATTTAATTATCAAGTGATATTTTGAAAATAACATGACTAAAGCAATTGTTCTTGGTGGTTCAAGAGGAATAGGAAAAGCAATTTCAGAATCACTAAAATCCATAAAAATCGATGTTTTTGCTGCTTCAAAGAAGGATATTGATACATCAGATTTGAATAGTGTAAAAGAATTTCTAGAAAAACACAACCAAACAGACATACTAGTTCTAAATACAGGAGGTCCTGCTCCAAAACAATTCTCAACTATAACTGAGGATGATTGGAAACTATATCATAATCAATTATTTCTAGGATTTTGTATTATTTTACAGAATATCAAAATCAATGATGGCGGATACATATTTTTGATTAGTTCAAATGTGATCAAAGAGCCAAATACAAAATTGATAATTTCTTCAGCATATCGTGCTGCATTTAGTGAAGTTTTTAAAATTTTAAGCAAAGAATATGCAGAAAAAAATATCAGTTGTATTAACATTGCACCAGGTCCAATCAATACAGATAGAACGCGAGAATTAATTGAAAATATTGAAGAATTTAAAAAATCCCTACCCATGAAAAGACTGGGAGAACCTCAAGAGATAGGAAATTTTGTAAAATCAATTATTGAAAATGAAATAAAATATCTTTCAGGGGTTACAATAAACTTTGATGGTGCTAGTTCAAACTATATTTTTTAAAACTATTTTTTAAATTCAACATTTGGTGTATCAGGTTGGCCTGCAATGGCTATCAATCCACCTTCACGTAGCTGTTGTAACAATTGCATAACTTCTTTTTCTACTTGATTTCTTTGTAATCCTGTTTGCTGTGCAAATATTTCTACTAGTTCTGTAACTTTATGTTCCCCATTACAAGACTTCCAAAAATCAACAATGGCTTGATTTACCATAAAACCTTGCTCATGTTCATTTGCTAATACCATTGAACCATCTTCTTGTTGGACTAGTTTTCCGACACCTTGAGGTAATGCAGTTTCATAGTTTATTGGTGCAGGGGTATTCAGTCCAGCTCCCATATTCTTGATTTTGGTTTTTGCCTCTTCAGACATTTTATCCATTGACCATGGAGGTTCCCAAACAATGTCTACTTTAACATTGTTAACTCCTGGAACTTTTTTTACATATCTTGTTGCATCTTGAACTAGAGTTTCATGAAGTGGACAACCCTGTGTGGTCATTGTCATTTTAATATTAACATCATTGTTTTCTGCAACATCAATTCCATAGATTAATCCCATTTCTACAATATTGAGAGGGACTTCAGGATCCATGCATTGTTTGAGAGAATCCTCGATTGCTTGTACAGAAACTGTACTCATATTGTAGATTGCAGTTTGAAAAACAATAAAAACTTTCTATTAATTAGCTTCAAATAATACAATTCTATGTTGGCATTAACTCGGTCTTTAAGTAACTCAGTTGGGCTCAAATCAAGCGTGCAGACATTACTAGAAAACAAACTTGAAACATATCTTGAGCGAAAGTATAGAATTTCTAGAAGTCACGCTACAAGAGACTCTTACAGAGTAATTGTGAGTAGATTCATCGACTATATTCAAAAACAGTACAATCAAGACTTTGAGCAGTTTTTAGATTCACTAAAGCAACCAGATACAGATCCAGTTGGGATTTTAGATGAATACTTTACATTTCTTGCAAGACGTAAGAAACCTCCTATTCCAAAACACCTTCTCACATACACAATGAAAGGAGAGAATGGGATCCCTTACAAATACAAGGCTAGAAGAAAAAGAAATTTAAAATAATTTTACTAATGTCAGGCTCAAATCTACAAAGTAATCATATGTTATCTGAAATTCGTAAATGAAAAACTAGTTACGATCATTTTTCAAAACTTTTTGATCAGTTTTAGATATAACGATCATCGTAGATTGTTGTTACAGTAATGCCAATATGAACTTCATAGTAGCAGTGTAATTTGTGCGCATATTTTTCCTTATCAATAATCATGTGGATATATGTACATATTTTGTACTTGATGTAAAGAAAAATGATCCAAAAAGATCTCTAGAAACGATCGTTGTCAAAAAAATTATCTGAAATAATGTAGTCATAAGTCTTATTTACTCCGTAACTTAGGAAAGTGATCATGCTTTTAGCTGGTGCTGATGTATCTGGAGACGATGGTAATCAACATAAGATCATTTCAATTGTAGTAGGAACTAGAGATAGTCTATATTCTCTTCATAAAAACATTGGTTTAAAAAAAATCCATATGCAAAAATTAGACAATAAAAAACGTGCACAGGTGATTGATCGAATTACTTTTGATCATATTGATAGAATAGCTTTATCATTTCTTGTTAATAAAATCAATGTAGTACATGAAATTCATGATCATAAAAAAAGAAAAAACAAGTATGCTGATATCAATACAATTTTTCGTGAGTTTGATTTAATTATGTTAAGAAAAGTTAAACCTTTTATAGAAAATTTTACTGTTCCTAGAAGAATTAGACCTGAAGAATTAGTTTATCAAGTTGATGATGACATGAAACACACTATTAGAAATTGGGGAATTAAATGGGAACAAGAAGATATCGCACATGAATTTGCTGATGCAGTAGCCTATTGTCACAACAAAAATTACACTGTTCCTAAATTACAATTATTTGATTGGCGTCTAGATATTTCATCTGAACTAAAAAAGAAATTATTACACAGATAATCGCATTAATCCAGACTACCGCCGATATACCAAACGGTTCTCGTCAGCCCTGGGAACGCGCTTATCTGCAGTAATATTATAACATAATACCATAAAAATGTACGGTATGATTACTCATTACAAAGTAATCATATGAGTGAAAAAATTTGGACAAGATTATTTCAGGTAGGCACATAGATAATAAAAATACTATTCTCATCTGCCGCTAAAATTTAGGTATGAAAATGTATGACAATATATAATCAAACATGTTTTTTTATAAACTAAAATCATAGTTGAATTAAAAAGTTTAAGTATCTTCAAATAATTTTGGGATAGATTCCTCATAAGGAGCTGTAGCCACCCCTTTTTCTGTAATAATTCCAGAAATTAATTCAGGGGGAGTCATATCAAATGCAGGATTTATGACGTTGATACCATCAGGAGCAGTTTTTTTATCACCAATTCCTGTGACTTCAGTTCCTTTTCGCATCTCAATAATTACATCTTCTGCTTTAGTTTCCAGATCAATAGTGGATAATGGTGCTGCAACATAAAATGGAATTCCGTGTTGTTTGGCCATTGTAGCTACTTGATAAGTTCCGATTTTGTTAAAGACATGTCCTGTCTTTACAATTCTATCAGCACCAACTATAACTTTGTTCACTAATCCATTTGCCATTGAGTATCCTACAGCAGTATCTGGAATTAAGGTTACATCAAATCCATCATGTTTTAATTCAAAAGCAGTTAATCTAGAACCTTGTTGAATTGGTCTAGTTTCAGTAGCTATTATTTTGACATTTTTTCCACTCTCTCTAGTTGCACGAATAACACCTAATGCAGTTCCATAAGCAACAGTAGCTAATGCACCAGCATTACAATGAGTCATTATTGTATCATTATCATCAAAAAGAATTGAACCATTCTTTCCCATAGTTTTGTTAATTTCAATATCATCTTCTGCCATTTTTTTTGCTGCAGAAATTACTAATTTTCTAATTTGTTCTACAGAATCTCCAGAATTTGCCACTTTCATAATTTTTTCTAATCCCCATGCTAAGTTTACTGCAGTGGGTCTTGTCTCAAAGAGAATTTGTTTTGCTTTTTCTAAATCTAAAATCAATTCATCTTTAGTAGTTGCTTTACTTTGCAATACAGCCAACCCTAAACCAAATGCACCTGATACACCAATTGCAGGAGCACCTCTCACTACAAGAGTTCTGATGGCATCAGCAATTTGATTAAAATCATCATATTCTACAAAAACAAGTTCATTTGGTAACTTTGTTTGATCAATCATTACAACTTTGTTGTTTTTCCACTCTACTGTTCTAAGAGAGGATGAAATGTCAGTTAATTGTTCTTCCAAGTTATAGTTTGAACGTATTCGAACTTTATTAAAACCATACCAAGAATACAATAGATGTCTCAATATTACAAGGAAGTCTTTTGAATCAAAAATGGAGCCTGTAATTCAAATAATAGTTTTATGTATAAATTCAGTAAGAACTATGCTAGGTGAATAATTATGATTAAAGAGCTTTATCACAAAATACGATTAGGTCAAGCAGTAGTTTTTCCAGTATTATCAATGATTAATTTTATTATAATCTCATATTCGTTGACAACGATAAAAGATGTTATACCAATTCATTTTTACATTCCAATTTTTGCAATTGTATTAATTTCAATGTTGATGGTGATTGGAAGTATTTTTCACAACAAACAACAATCTACTGATTTTAACATGAATTTTAGCAAACAAACCAATTTGATAAAGTCAATAAGATTGATGTTAGAATCACAACCAAATAAAACTCCAGAAACAGAAACATGGATAAAAGAATTAAAAAAAATGGAAGATGAGCATGGACAAGATAAGTTATGATGTACTGATTCCTGCAAGGAATGAAGAACACATTATAGAAAAAACACTAGAGCATCTTAACAAACAAACAATCAAACCAAATTCAGTGATTGTTGTAAATGATAACTCTAATGATAAAACAAAAGAAATTGCAATATCAGATGGTGCAAAAGTCATTGATTTTCCCTATGAACACAAAAATTGGGTAATAAATGGAAAGTTAGGCATTGTATTTTCATTTGGAATGAAGCATTTTGATAAAAATAATTCTCATTTTATGATTCTAGGTGCAGATCATATCTTACCTGAAAACTATATTGAAGATATTATCAAAGATATGAAAAAAGATAATGTCGATATAGCATCTGGAATTATAGAAAATGAAGTAACTAAATCACCTAGAGGTTCAGGAAGAATTTTTACAAAAAAAGCGATGGAATGTATAGATTGGAAATATCAGTCTAATTATGGCTATGAAACTTATGCCTTGTTTAAGATACAATCAGAAGGCATGAAAACACTTGTCTATCCTATAATGACTAAAACCCAAAGACCTACTGGAACAAATTATAATAAAAAGAAATTTTATCACATGGGATTTTCCTACAAGGCATTAGGCTATACATCATTTTACGGAATTGGTAGAGGTTTGACTATTGCAAAAAAATATGGACTGTATAATGGTTTGATGTTTTCAGTAGGTTTCTTTGCAAATCGTAACATAACTTACAATGAAAAAATTCGTCAGTACTGTAAAAAAAATCTTGAACATTCTTGGGAAGATCTCTTGTATAACCCAAAACAATTACTAAAAAAATTAACAGCTGATGGATCATCTGAAAAGATGAATTCCAATTAATTCTGATTTATTTTGTTGTAAAAATTTTAAAAAATAGATTTCTATGTTGTAGCTTGTGCTGCATCATGGAACATCTGACTCTTTGCACAGCCAGCAGCAAGTTCATCACCTGCACCACGTCTCATTAATCCTCTGTAAAGACCATCTTCTAGTTTGACGCCTTCTCTTTCTTCCCATTCTTCAACAGTAATAGAATATTTCTTTTGAATTCTGTCTCTATACCATTCAGGAATTACATTAAATGCACAAAATGGAACTATTCTAAGATCTGGAGTTACATAGTGAATATCACATCTTTGTAGTCTTTCTAGGTCTTCGTTGTATTTGTCTTGGAAGTGCATCATACCAAGGAATAATCCCTTGACGTGCCATGAACCAATTGAATCAAATGATCTTTTCATCAAAATATTACCAAACATCTTTGCTAGGTCTAATCCTGCTGGTTGTTTCTTGGAATCAACAAAACCTTTGAGTTTTCTTACAACTTCAAGCATTGTAAAGTACTTGTTTTTACCAGAACGAATCTCTTCTGCTTTATCTTCAAATAATTCTAACATTCCTTGAATATCACAGAATTTTGTTAGTGGAACAAACTTCTTTGTTTCTGCATCTTCAAAGATGTATGTACCTGCACCACAAGCAAAGTGAATTGATAATTCGTATTTTGGTTTGCTTGAGAAGGCTTCAATTACATTTGTTAGTGGCATACAACTAGGAACTGGGAACCAATCATCAACAGTTACTTCACCATTTGTCTGCTCTTCAATTCTTTGGACACAATCAGGAACTGTGATTCTGTATTTTTCACGTTCAGATTTTCCCATTCTACCAGTAAGTGATACTGGTTGGAAGTTTACAGCATGAACTACATCCATGTTCTTTTGTGCATATCTGATAATTCCACCTAATTCGTGGTCATTAATTGATTTGATTACTGTTGGAACAAATACTACAGTAGTTCCTGTCTTTCTACAACTATCAAGTGCATATGGAATCTCCCAGTGATTCTTTGGATTTGTTCTCGCAGTTACACCATCAAAGGAAAGATACAAGTTGTTACATCCAGCAAGTCTTACTTCTCTTGCTGCCTCTGGATCCATTGCATGTCGAATTCCATTGGTGTTCATTTGAATATGGTCAACACCTTCTTCTTTCATTATTTTAATAATATCAGCAATATCTTCTCTAAGCATTGGTTCACCACCAGTGATTTGCATAGAGTTTCCTGGAATTGGTCTTTCAGCTCTTAGAGTCTTCATCATTGCTCTGATTTGAGTATGATCTGGCTCGTACATGTAAGCGCCTTCAAGACCTTTCTTTACATAAAAGAAGCAATACCAGCATGTTAAATCACATCTGTTAGTTACAATCATGTTTGCAAGTCCACTATGAGATAAGTGGTTTGAACATAATCCACAGTTATTTGGGCAAGAACATTTGTCAATCATTACATTTGGAGAATGAGCACCTTTTCCATCCATCCAATATGTACTGAATTTCTTGTACATTTCATAAGAACCAAAATACAATTCCTCACATTCGCCGTGAGTTGGACAAACTTTAGACATGAAGACTTTACTATCTCGCTCAAAGACTTCTGCATCCAGAATCATATTACAATCTGGACAGATACTTTGAGTAAATCTAATAGTAGATTTTTTACCTAAACTTTTAGTTGACTGATTTGATATTTGAATTAGTGCCATGCCTATATTAGGAATTTTTCTGAATTAGTATATAATGCATTTCATACTTGGCCCCGTGGGAATTTAGGAGATAGGCATACGTGATTTAAATACGAAAACTGATCGACTAGATCGCATGAGTATATCTGACAAAACAAAGAAGGCACTAGAAAAAGTGGGTCTTACAAGTTACGAAATTAGAACATTCTCGGCTCTACTCAAAGCAGGGGAACTAACAGCATCAGATCTTAGCCAAAAGTCAGGAGTGCCATACTCAAAAATTTACGAAGTACTAGGAACTCTAGAAGATAAAAGTTGGATTGGTTCAGATGATTCAAGACCAACAAAATATTTTGCAAAGTCACCATCAACAGGACTAGAAACTACAAAGCAGAAAATGGAAAGTGATTTTTCACAGAATCAAAGTGTAATTCTAAATGAATTAGTTCCACTATATGAGAAAAGTGGAACAAGTGAAAGACCAGATATTTGGGTACTCTCAGGTGCAATTAACATTGCTGCAAAGATTTTGCAGATGGTAGATACTTGTAGAAATGAAGTAATGATTGCATTACCTGAAGCTGGGGAAGGACTAGTTAAACAAGCATTACCAAAATTAAGATCACTTCATGATAAAGGGGTAGTCATTACAATACTTGCTTCAGATAAAATGGACAAAGAGACTATCCAATCAATTAAAAGAGTTGCAACTGTAAAAATTAAGAAAGGATTGTTTGGAGGAGGTATAATATCTGACAAAAAATATGTCGTAATTTTATTAGGCCCAGAAATAGGAGGTGAGGGCTCTTCAGATGTAGTTGCAATTTGGGCAGAACACGCAGGATTAGCAGGATTTGCACGTCAATATTTTGAATATTTATTAAAAGATTCAAAGCAGGTATAGAATATGGATATAGATGAAGAAATTCTATTTGTAGGAACTGCAGAAGCAGAACATGTAGAGATGTATCTAAAGGCAATTTGGCATATCAAAGAGAGAGGAGAAGATGTCAAAATTAGCACTATTGCAAAAATGCTCAATATTAGACAGCCAAGTGTAGTTCAAATGCTCAAGAAATTAAACGGTAAAAATTTGGTTAATTACAACAAGGCGGGAGTAAAACTCACAGAAGAAGGTCAAGCAATTGGCGCAAGTATGATGAGAAATAGTAGATTATTAGAGGTTCTCATGGATAGTGCACTAAAAGTAGCAATTGATGAAGAAATGGTATGTGGAATTGAACATCATATGAATAAACAATTTACAAATGCACTTTGTACAATGCTAAATCATCCAAGAAAATGTCCACATGATCATGAGATACCAATAGGCCAATGTTGTGAATCTACCTAAGTGAAATTTTATCCTAAAAGATATATCATCTCAGAAATTACACTTAGGCATGGCATGTTTTTGTGGCTGTGAGACATATGAGAAAAGTGATGATGGGTTCAAGATAGCATGTGTAAAATGTGGACATGGATCTCAAAATCACGATGAAGAATTCAGAGATGCTGCAAGAAAGAATGAATCACAAAGTCAAAAACGTGACGTAGATTTTGGATAGAAAACTATTCACCAATTATTTTAACTAAAACTCTTTTTGATCTTTTTCCATCAAATTCTCCATAGAAAATTTGTTCCCATGGACCAAAATCTAATTCGCCATTAGTAATAGCAATTACCACTTCTCGTCCCATTACTTGTCGTTTTAGATGGGCATCTGCATTATCTTCACCAGTGTTGTTGTGATCATACTGATCAATAGGTGCATGTGGAGCTAATTCTTCTAACCATTTTTCATAATCCTTATGCAATCCACTTTCATTGTCATTAATGAAAACACTAGCAGTGATATGCATTGCATTTACAAGACAAAGTCCTTCTTGGATTTTGCTTTTTGTAACTAATTTTCTAACATCAGAAGTAATGTTAACAAAGGCTCTTCGTGTTTTAACATGAAATGTCATATATTCAGTTAGAGATTTCATATTTTTTCAAAGTAAATCATCCATTAAAATCCTAAGGCAGGCTCAGAACTCAAGATCCTCATCATCAATCAAAGGGATAGGTTCATCACCGCCCGCAAGCCATATTTCATGCAGATTCCTATTGAGTCTTTCAAGAAGCTTGATAAATGGCTAATAGATCAATCATTCAAAATGGTTATAATTGATACACCAGCTTCAGTGGAAAGTTTTCGAAGATTTGTCATTTCAAGTACATGTCAGTCCTATGCACCAAGAAGTTATTTAGATGATTTTGAGGTATTTGCAGAAAGAGAGGAGAATTTAGGATCTATTTACGTAGAAGCAGCTGATAAAGTAACTTTAAAAAAAATTAGAGACGTTACATTTGTAAATGCAAGAGACATTCTTGGAGTAATTTATAATTCAAAAAGTGGAAATACATCCCTAAAATGGCGCCAGATAAGAAATAACAATGGTAAAGTTTCAGGAGAAGCTTCTGCAAATTCTCTTACAAATCTAGCAGAATCAGGTGTTCTTACTTTAGATTGGGTTGAAAATTATCTAAAGAAAAAGTCTGAAGAAGCAAAGAGTAATGAAGTTACAAGCTAAACTCTTTTCTTTTTGTATACTAGAATAATATCATGATTACAAAGATTATTGATGAGAATTCAATTTCTGTCATGCCAGAAGATTCTGATGATCTTTTGAATCTACGTCGTATAATTAAAGAAGATGACAAAGTAATTGGAGATACAACAAGAGTTCTAAAACAAGACAAAGATTATTCAAGACCGGATAAAGGAGAAAGAATTAAGATTAGAATTGCGTTAACGGTAGAAAAAATTTCACTTGACGATGTCTTAGATAGATTAAGAATTGGTGGAACTATTTCTGAATCAAATAATGAATCAGTACCACATGGCTCGCATCATTCATTTATTCTAAGAATTAATGATGGAATAACAATTTCAAAGAAAAAATGGTTACCAATTGAAAAGAACCTTCTAGTATCAAATAATAATCAGGCAATCTTTGTACTTGTTGCAATTGATACTGGTGATTGTGGGATAGCAAGACTGAGAGGGACACATCTGGAATTTATTCCAAATATCTATTCAGGCTCTGGCGGAAAAAGATACAAGACTAATTTTAATATTGAAAAATTCTTTGAGCAAGTACAACAGGCAGTATCAACTGTACTTAAAGAAGGAGATTTAATAGTAGTTTTTGGTCCTGGTGAAACAAAAAAAAGATTTGCTAATTTTATTCAAAACTTACAAAAATACAAAGTACAAGTTGTTGAAGGAATTGATTCAGGTGGTGAAGATGGAATTTACATATTCACAAAATCTCAAACAATGAAGGAGATAATGTCAGATAGCAAGCTAGCAAAAGTATCATCAATTATTGATGAGGTTATGCTTCTTGCAAACAAAAAAAGTAGAAAATTTACTATGGGATTTGATGAGACGTTTAATGCAAATCAAATGGGAGCAGTCGAATCCATTGTATTTTCAGACAAGGCAATTCAAGATAATGAACAAAAAATGATGGATTTTCTAAATGATGTTGAAAGTAAAGGAGTAAAAATTTACAGTGTTGATTCATCGACAGATATTGGTCTGAGAGTTACAGGTTTAGGTGGAATAATTTCGTTATTACGATATGCAATAGAATCTTAATTTGTAGATTCTATTAACCAATTAAGATATGATTTGTTAATAGAAGTAACATCAATTTCTGCTATTTCAGGAACATCATATGGATGAGTTTCTTTAATTTTCTTTTTTAGCAGAGTCTTGTTTTTTGTAATTGTTTTGAATATAGCAAGATATTCTGATGAATTTTCTACTTTTCCCTTCCAAGAGTAAATTGATGAAATTTTAGAGATATTGACACATGCCACTGTCTTGTTTTTTACAAGTTCATTTGCAATTTTAGAAAGTGACTTTTTGTTAGGATATGTTGAGATAATTATTACTGGTTTCATAGTAACCGATAAATGGCTGTACCTTAAAAAATTAACAATTAGTTTGGAACTTGATTTTATTACTCAGAATTCGATAATCTATGTCTTAATGGCTTGGGTTGTCATTATTGTAATTGCAAAAGCTCTCAAATTAGAAAAATATGGTTTTGAATTAAAGGCATACAGTCTAGTATACAAGAATAGAGGCATAAATGAGGTATTAATCAAAATTCTAGGAAGAACAAAAAGAAGCATCAAAATTTTTGCAGATGTAAGTATAATTGCAGGTTTCATAATGATGGGATTCGCATTTTACTTTTTGTTAAACAATGTTTCAAACTATTTTGTTGCACAATCAAATTTTTCAGAATTAACAGTACTTATCCCAGGAGTTACATTAACTTCAGCACCAGCTATTACATACTTTTTACTTTCAATTCCAATTGTATTAGTTATTCATGAAGGAGCACATGGTATAGTAGCTGCATTAGAAAAAATAAAAATCAAGACTGGTGGATTTGCAATATTTATTGCATTATTTGCAGGATTTGTAGAACCAGATGAGGAAGAATTTGATAAAGCTAAAAAGATTTCAAAATTAAGAGTGATTGGAGCAGGTGCCACATCAAATGTAATGTTTGCAATTGTTTTGGGTGCCATTATGTTAACAAATCCAATTTTTGGAATGGTTTTAGAGAGTATTCCACTGTTTGGAGAAGTTATCTTAAACACATTTTATGAATTATCACAAGGAGTTTTGATACTTTCAATTATAGAAAACTCAGGAGCTGAACAAGCAGGATTGCTTGCAAATGACATTATTACTACAATTAATGATATACCGATCCATGGTCCAGCTGATTTCCCCATCTTAATTCCAGGAGAAACAGCTAGTGTTTCTATACTTAGAGATGGACAAGCATTAGAATTTGGATTAGAAGTAATGTCATCTCCAGATGATCCTGAGAGAGGATTAATAGGAATTATGAGAGATAATTCAATTCCATACAAACCTGTAATGAATTTCATCGATTGGGCAAACGTGGATTTCAACATTTCAATGTTCTTGTTATGGCTTTGGATGATTTCATTTTTCATTGGCATTATCAACATGCTTCCTTTACCAATTTTGGATGGAGGAAAATTTATTCATATAATTATTGATAAAAGATTTTCAGATAAATCAGTCAACATAGTAATGTGGGGAATATACGCATTCACCTTTGCCCTGTTTGGCCTCAATATTGCCTTATCATATTTGAAATCTGGATGGTTTACAATATAAAAAATACCTAAAGAATCATTAATGAAAAAAACTCAGTTGATTTCATGAATTGTGACAGATGTGAAAATCCTGCAGCATATACAAGAAAATACTCTGGGGAAAAACTTTGTTCACAATGTTTTTCAAAGTCAATTGTAAGAAAAACCGCAAAAACTATTTCAAAATATAATATGATTAAACATGATGAGTTAGTGGCAGTAGCAGTATCAGGAGGAAAAGATTCTCTAGCATTATTAAAAATCATTAACGAAATGGCATTAACGCATAGTTTTAGAATAAAGGCAATTACTATTGATGAGGGAATTCCAGGATACAGAAATGAGGCATTAGAGATTGTTGAAAAGTTTTGTACAAAACTAAATGTAGAACACAAAGTTTATGCTTACAAAGATCTTTTTGAATTGACATTAGATGAAGCCCTAGATTTACGAGAAAATGAAAAAACTTCATCATGTTCAATATGTGGAACCCTTAGAAGGAGAGCAATAAATTATGCAGCTAAAGATATTGGTGCAGATGTTATTGCAACAGGTCACAATCTAGATGATACGTTACAAACATTTGTCATAAACATGCTTTCTGGAGATACAACTAAGATTGGATGGATGGATCCTGACACTTCTGCAAATGATTTAAGAAAAATAAAACCATTTTGTGAGATTTATGAATCTGAAATAGTCTTTTATGCATTTACAAATGATATGCCATTTCAATCAGAACCATGTCCACACATGAATGAGGGAATAAGAACAGAAATTCGTGAATTTTTAAATTCATTAGAAAATCAACATAGTGGAATTAAAAATAATTTGTATCAATCAATTCTCAAAGTTTCAACAGCCATAAAGAATTCTAGTTCTAAAGAAAAAATAAAATGTGAAAAATGTGGAAATGATTGTACAGGTAATGTGTGCTCAGTTTGCAACATGATTTTAAAACTAAAAGCAAATCAATCCTAATGCAAATATAACATTACTTTCTTTAGGAAAAATGGTAGTAGGTAAGATCGGGGTGCCAGCCGTGCCCTATTCTGAAACCGGCTATATGCAGAGATCAGTAACTGTTGGGTAAATCTCTAGATGGGTAATTCCCGCTTGGTGTGCGGAAATGAAATCACGCCGAGGCGGGTGGTTGCAGGACTAGAAATATTCGAAGGA
>LFEY01000003.1 GCA_001510275.1 Thaumarchaeota archaeon casp-thauma3 | reverse complement strand
ATATATTTAAATTTATAAACTTATAAAGAAAAAAATTAAACAAATATTCAGATTTTATTGAGAACCATTTAAATTTCATTTTTACGTATCATTAATGACGAGGAACTATCATACCTGTAGAAATTCAGAGAAGAGACTTTGAGGACGCAGACAGATAGGAAAAAAGGAAAACACGAAAAAGATGGATGCATCTAAAATTCGATATGTTTTCCAGTAGTCCTCGTTTCCTATTTCGTTAATTTTTTCAAAACTCTCGAGGGAAATTTCCTGATTGCTTCAATTCCCTAGAGACTTGAACCGTAGTTGGACGATAATTTAGAAAATACCGTTGTGAATATAATAGAAATCAAAGATTAGTCAGATAATATTGTCCTAATTTTGTACTTTATTTTCTATACTTACTGTGCAAACTTAGGTAATTTCTTAATTAGACTTGCAATAGATATTCTACCTGGACCTGCAGCAATAATTGACAGAACAGCTGCAAGCATTACAAGATCCCACTCCCATCCACCTTGAGAAACAAAAAATCCATTCTCCCATCGAATATGAAATATTGCTCCAAGTATAATTATAGAAAACACAGAACTAGTGATTCTAGTAAATATTCCAGTTATGAGAAATATTCCACCAATAAATTCTGCTAATGCTATTGGTAATCTCATTTCTAGTGGGAGACCTGCAGTTTCAACCAGCCATGCTTCCCAGCTAGGATCAAATTTCTTTAAACTATGAACAATGAATATGACACCAATCGAAGCACGAATACCCCAATGAGTAATGTCATGCAAAAAAGTTCCTTTCATTTTGGTTTCAGGCAACATTATACCTATTTCCAAAATTTTTAATTAAAAGGATTTGTCCAAATCATGAAGAAAAATAAACAAGATTTAAAAAAATATTTTCAAAGTTGGGAAACTTGTTAAATAAGATGTTACTGCGTGTGGATCGGCTGTAAGTTGTGTTTTCATTTACTCGTCCCATATTCATATACAATAGCCAAGGATGTCTGCTTGTTTTTAAAGCATACATCAAATTAAATTTATTAGAAAAAAATTAAATTGGAACCAAATTGGGAAATTGGTTATATGTCAATATACAATGATATTACTATGTTACGGATGAATCATACGAATGATGAACTAGGATATTTTTTTGGAAAGATGGATGAGGAATTTCAAACACTTGAGAATGTCATCAAAAATACACTAGAGACAATAGATACATATGAAAAAGAAATTGAATTTAATTCAGAAATTTAATTTCTTTCAAAAACTTTTTGTGAATTATTCCAAATGAGAATAAAAATTAATTGAACTGATGCTGAAATTATTCCTCCACCATTATTTCCAGGTCCAGCAATAACTAGTATTTTTTTCACATTATATTTTTTGATTTTCTTTAGTGTTTGGATACAAATTTCTCGTCCTGCATTTTCCATCATTAACTCAATTGGCATACCATATTTTACAGCCTTTTTATCGATCATATTCATCTGTTTGATAGTTACAAATTTTTTTGACATGTGTAATCCTTTGATTTTAAATAAAAAAAATGGTTATGACACAGTAATTGTGCCAACCATGTTTGTGTGTATTGTACAGAAATACTCAAACGTTCCTGATTTGTCAAGATTTAGATCAAATGTTTCTCCTGCTTTAATCAATCCACTATCAAAATTTCCATTGGGGCCAGATGCTGCATTTCCACTTGTTACAGTGTGAAAGTTTCCATCTACATTGTCAAATGTCAAAGTTGTTCCCTTGGATACTTTGATGTTGTTTGGTTGATAAAATGGTGATTCTAATCCAACAATAGTCACAGTATTTTTAGTCTGTGATTGAGTCGATATTGATGATTCACCATTTGGATCCATTACAAGTACATTGAATCTAGCACTTGTCTGTCCAAAAATGTAGTTTGATACAGGTAAACTGTTAAGATCCACATTTACAACATAATTTCCAGCATTTGGAAATGCTGCAGTGTATGACATTTGTCCCACATGACCATGATATGCTCCATTCATTGGCATCATTGGATCCCCTGGTTCTGCAGATTCAGAAACTTTGTAGAATCCTTTTCTTACAGAGATTAATGCATCAGGATGAGTGATCATCTCGCCATCGGGTTGTGTAATGGTTAGTACTAGTGTTGTAGGTTCACCGGACACAATTTTATCTGATGTTGTTGCAAGAGTTACCAGGATTTGTTTTCCTGGTTCTGAACCATCTAATGTTTTTGATTGCTGTTGTTTTAGCACATACACTGGCAAATCATATGTTCTTGATCCAAAATCATTTTCAGGATCTTGTTCAAATGTCATCAGACTTCCAGATGCAATAGTATGGGTTCTTGCCATTGGAGGCACGTCCATATTCATCATCTTTGGTCCTATTGATGACGCAGTCAATGAGATGGTATTTTCACCAGCCATTGGGAATGCAAATGCACCTGCTCTAATTCCAGATGAGGATGCAAGTAAAACCAGAACTTTATCCATTACCTTACAGTGATTTAGCATCTTTCTGATTTCATCATAGGTGTATTCTCGAGTGTCATCTTTACCATCAATTTCAGGGAAAGTGGAGCGAATCATTTTCCAAGCAAGATTCACACGATTCATTTCAAGTAATTTCTGAACAGGAACAAAGTAATTCTTTAACGATACTGGGTTGATATAGTTAGAATCAGTTTTTGAGAGATTTGCTCTCTCCTTGAACTTTTCACCAAGCTTCATCAAAACATTTTCAGCCCAATCAGTGTCTTCTTTTGCTCTTTTAACAAACTCTGCTGCCCTTACCTCAAAGTCAGCATCAGAAAACTTTCGTTTTACACCTTTTTTCTTGATTTTAGGTTCAGATTGTTCTCTTTTTACCAGTTCTGGATCGCCTTTGAGAATTGGTTTAAAAAATTCACAGAGAACTTTGCGAAGCTTTCTGTCATAATCAGTTTTTGTGGCTTCAGCCCTCATTGAAGAATAGAATAATTCTAGTGGATTGCTTTTTGATTTTATTATTTCATCAGGATGTATTTCCACGATACTAGTATTCAATTAAAGTACAGATAAAGGACATGGTTGTCTCAATACCAAAATGATGCTATTAAAACACGCATTCATTTTTTGATAGTACCGCAAATGTTACTATTAATTCAGCTAAAACATTTCCTGCTAAAATTATAAATCTAAAAAAAAGAGTTTAGAAAAATAAAAAATTTGCTATTGTTGTTCTGTTTTAGCAGATTCGTCTTTAATGTCTTTTTTTGTTTCTGTATTTGGTGTATTTTGTTTCTTTTCAGATTCTTTAAACGCATTTACGTCATCAGAATTGTTTGTCTTGGAAGAACCAAATTTCAGTTTTTGAAGTATTTTTTCAAACATGAATAAATCATCACTCTCGTAGATATATACTGACTTAATTTCTGAATTTTTGCCTAATTTCACACCTTAAACCGCCTAAGCCTTTAAAAAAATAATTAGTTAGAAAAATAGTATTATCAGAATAAAACTACCACAATACAAAATTCATGAATTCAATTTATCATAGATTTTATCAAATCAATAATTTCCCCTACTAAAACATCATCAGGATTTACAAAGAAAGTTCCCAGTGTTGCAATAACTATCAAGGAAACTGCACCAACTATTCTTATTAAAATATCTTTTTTATTATGTTTTTTTTGTTCTTTTGATAGCCCTTCAAGAATTGTTTTGGAAATCTTTTTTGTTAGATCTTCCTCATCAACCAAATTTCTATTCAGTGTAGTAGAATCGATATTGATACCACTTACAAACGGAAAATTTCGTGCATTGCATTCTTTGCAATCAATATTTTGTATTGTAATTTTAAATAAAATGCTGATAAAAAATACAGAATAAATTGTAACAATACTAAGAAATGGAATCAAATTTCCTTGAACAAATAGATAACCATAAACTAAAACAAAAAACCCCAAAGGAGGTAAAATGAAGACAAAATTTTGTTTTGCTCGAGAGGTTTGAAAACTCCTTTTTTTATGAATCTGTAATTTTAATGAGCCACAGTTAGAACAATGTCTTAATGGGCAGACTTTGGCTATATCTCGGTATTCTGTTTGACATAAAGGACATCTCTTCATTTCTGTAGTAATACATTATTCATGTATTGATAAAAATGTAATATTGACTATAATTCAACATAGGAAATATTGACTTGTTTTTTTAATCACTGACTTTCAGGAATAATCTAATCTTTACTTATATTGGTAGTGTGACTTGAATCGTCCTTGACTGCTCTCTAGTTCTTTTGTCAATAGCAATAATGTACGAATCTCGACAACCTTGAGAGCAAAATTTGGTATTGTCCCCTTCAAATGATTTTCCACAATGTACACAAGTTAGTTTCATGATTCAATTATCTCTAACAATTACAACCTTTTCCTAGATTAGGATTACAAATTTGACAATCTAGTATACATTTGTCTTCAGGACAATAACCACAAAATTGCTTTTCCTGCTTCAATTATTTTAACCCCTTGTTAGTTCCAATCAATTCATAAGAACCTGTATCGTATGAAATTTTGTAGACTTCTTGGTATCCATCAGGAACATAACCCCCAACATAGAGATAATTATTTTCAGAATCAGCTGTAATGCTTGATACTGTAAGATCAGTATGTATCAGACTTTCCCACGATTCGCCAAAATCATCTGACTGTACAACACCAAAGGTTTTGATTGATGCAAATAACCTGCCTTTATCATCAAATGCTAATGCAAACACAGACAGTCCCTGATACGCACCAAGATGTATCCAAGTCTTTCCACCATTATTTGATTTGTAAATTCCATTTGCAGTTCCTGCAAAAATTAATTCTGAATCCATAGGAGAAAATGCTAATGCTGAAATATACTCATATTGAGGAGGTTCTAATGTTTCCCAAGTTTTTCCAGCGTCAACAGTTTTGAATAATCCTCTTGCTCCACTATCAAAACCAATTATTGTTTCTGGATTTTGTTTGCTTACTGCCATTGCATGAAAATCAACTGGTGGCTCTATTACATTAGAAACATGTTCCCAAATTATCCCTCCATCATTGCTTTTTATCAACCCAGTATTTCCTCCAGTTGACGGATGTCCACTTGCATATAGCGGGTATCCTGAGACTGGAGGTGCGTTAAATGCCATATAGTCTGCTTTTACTTTGTCTACTTTGATGGGAAGAGCACCGCTAATACTTTGATAGAAATCCCCATGTGTAGCAATGTACAAAATGGAATGATCCGCAGGATCTAGTCCTAATCCATGAACGTGACGCCAATCAATTATTTTGGAATTATCTGATGATGAATTATCTACACTTGGAGAAGGCTCTGAAATTATAGATATACCAATCAGAAATATTACCACAACTACAATTATTATAATTACAAAACTCGACACAAATAATTTCTTTGAATTGGATTTATCATATTTGGATTTTTTCATATTTTCACCCTAATCTGAATTACTCAGAGAAATACCTATTAAAAATAGGTACTTTACAGTTGTAAAGTTTACTGGTTAAGTATCAAAGTAGCATATACAAGACATGTCTTCACAGGTACTTGCAAAAAAATCAATGGTGATTATTACATTTGTATTATTTTCATTAATCTTTATTGGAATCATATTTTCATTTACAACAAATTATTCAACTGACGTAAAAGACAATACAACATTTCTTTCATGGTTAATGATTGCGTATGTTGCAGGTTTGTCCATGATTATTTTGCCATGTACTCTACCTCTTGTGTTCATCATAGTTCCAATGAGTATGGGGCAAGGATACAAAAAGGGATTATCCATGGCATTGCTTTTTGGTTTGGGATTAACGATAACTATTGCATCTTATGGTATAGCGATTGCAGTTATAGGAAAAAGTGCATCATTAGATCAAGTATCCACACTAATGTTTTTGATTGCAGGACTTGTAGCTTTTGTTTTCGGATTATCACAATTAAAAATAATTTCTTTGAAAATGCCATCATATTCAGGAACTCCAAAGTTTATTCAAAAACGTGGCGAGTATACAAAATCGTTTTTCATGGGATTGTTGTTGGGAAATGCAGGAGTTGGTTGTCCTAACCCATTATTTTATTGGCTTCTCATATACATCGCAGGGACTGGTAGTATTGAGATTGGAGCATCATTAGGTGTTGTACATGGTGTAGGTAGGGCAATACCATTAATTCTAATGTCAGTACTTGCAGTAATTGGAATCAACGCAACAAAAAGTCTCACAGTAAAAAGAGAATCTATAGAGCGAGCATCAGGATGGATGTTGATAATTATTGGTGCACTTTTGATAATCAATGGTTTGCCAGAGGGTCATGAATGGTATGAGGAAACATTCATCCACAAAGGATGGAATGATTTAGTTGAGATGACTCCAATTCCATCAGAATTTGGAATGGATGAACATGGACATAATGATGTAGAAGATTTCAAGAATTTTTACACAGTTTTGTTAACAATACTAATAGCAAGTCCAATTTTTGTACTATCTGTTCGTAGGTTAAGAAAGGTAAAGACATGAAAGATCCTGTTTGTGGAATGGATGTTGGTGAAAAAGGAGAAGTATTATTGCACAAAGGAAAGGAATATCGATTCTGTTGTGCTAGCTGTAGATGGGCATTTGAGAATAATCCAGAGCAATTTGAAAATGAATCATAAAATAGAAATTTTGACAACTCCTTCATGTGGGAACTGTAAGGTGGTAGAAAATATGTTAGATGAACTAAACATATCATATGATATCATAGATGTTACTAAAAAGCCAGAGTATTTAGAAAAATATCCTATCTTTACTGCACCTGCAATAGTCATTGATGATAAATTAGAATTTACAGGTATTCCAAAAAAACAAGAATTACTAGAAAAATTATCATAGTATCTAAAAAATTACTTTTGCTAAATCAATTTTCTTCTTTTGCTTTTTCTATTATTGATTCTATTCTTCCCTTGTTCTTTTCCTTGAATTGTGTCTTGCACGTATTGCAACAAAAGAATCTCTCAAAACTTGCAAATTTTAAAACATGAGGTTTATCACCTATTATTCCATCACATAAATCACACTTCATTTTTACAGACATGCCTGATTTTAGATTTATTTCAGGGGATTCATTACAATCACATGTTCGTAATTGTTCTTTTTGTTCATCTACAACATTAGTTGAATCAATCACAGGTGAGACTGATTTTATCAATCCAATATTGACTAACCTTTGATACCTTGCTTGTATTGTGGGAGTGCTGATATCAAGTTCTCTGGCAATCTGTCTAAAGGATTTTCTTCCATCTTGTTGAAGTGAAGTTACTATTCCAATGTCTATATCATCTAGCTCGTAAGGCATGCATATTTTGTGGTCTTTCTGTATTTATTATCTCAACTTTACAAATGTAAAGAACTATCAATAATCTAGCAATTACTTTCATATTTTTTCTCCAAATAATTCCTGGCATTTTGGACAATAGTCCTTAGATGTACCATCTTGTAATTCAGTATGAACGAGTTCTACATTATTATGAAAAGGACAATATTTGCAAAATTCTTTTTTCTCAATCATTATGAGATAATCAAAGTACCTTTCATTCCTGCATCATAGTGTCCTGATACGTGACATGCTATCACATATGATCCTTCTGTAAGATCCATAACTTCACTTTCACCAAATTCACCACCATATACTTCCTCTATCTCAAAGAGAACGTTTTTCTCTATTGTTTCCTCATCTTCTACTAGCTCAGCTTTGTAGATTATGTCTTGTTTAGAAGCATCATAGACGGCCAATTCATGTTCAGCTACTCCATCGTTTATCAAAACAAATTTGGTTTTTCCTGCACTGATGTTTAGTTCAGAAGGAGTAAATTTGAACTCTTTTGCATTTATTGTTACCACCTGAACACCATCAACCATCTTAACGTATGAGGAAGTTGTTTCAGTTTGTGTACTTTCATTTTGTCCTTGCATTTGTTGACTTATCATTCCAGAACCCATCATCATATTTCCATCTATCATATTCATCATCTGTTGCATAGCCTCTGGGTTTTCTGTCATATGACCAATCATTTGTAGCCTAAGTCCTGGATCCTCTAACATCATCATAGTCATACCCATCATAAAATCATGATCCACTTTCATTTTTTCTATCATTAGGGATACATGTTGAGGATCATCTTGCATCCATTGTTTCATGTGTTCAGTATCTTGAATCATAAAATTCATCCATTGATTTCTAAAATTTGGGTCTTCCATCATTTGGTTCATATCTTCAGGACTAGTCATCAAACCTGTCATTCCATGACCCAAAAGAGGTGCATTTGATGGATTGTAGTATACCACAGATGCAACTCCGAATCCCGCAAAAAAAACCATTATTGACACTAATATCAAAATTGTATTATTTCCCATAAGATTCACTTTCATTTTTATTTTTTATAGTTATGGAATGATGCTCCCTTATGAAAATCATATATGATAATATCGCCGAGGGATTAATTGTATGGAATCAAAATGATGCTATTAAAACACGCATTCATTTTTTAATAGTTAGAAAATAGGAAAATTAAATGGTAGAATATAAGCTTGGTAAATGGAATCTATCAGAGCTAGCAAAAAATCCAAAGAGCCCAGCATTTCAAAAGCAGGTTCAAGAATTAGAAAATCAGGCAAAAAAGTTTGAGAAAATAAAATCAATTCTAAACCCCAAAATGTCATCCAAGAAATTCATGAATATTTTACAACAAGTCGAAGAAATTTCAGAAAAGATGAGTAAGGTTGGAGGATATGCATCGCTATCATACGCTTCAGATACTCAATCAGATGAAGCAACATCTCTAGTTACAAAAATATCAAAATTAGGTTCAGAAGTTTCAAACAAGATATTATTTTTTGATTTATGGTGGAAAATACAAGTAGATGAAAAAAATGCAAAAAGACTCATGAAAGATGCAGGGGAGTTAAAAGAATATCTTGCATACAAAAGACTATTTGCAAAATATGCACTTAGTGAACCCGAAGAGAAGATTATCAACACACTAGATGTTACAGGAATATCTGCACTTGTAAAACTGTATGACAAGATAACAAATGCCTATGAATACAAAATGAAGATAGGAAATAAAACAAAAACAATGACAAGAGAGGAGCTCACAAATTATGTTCGAAGCACAAATCCAAAGATTCGTGAAACTGCCTACAAAACTATGCTCTCAAAATATACTGAAAATAAAGGAGTAATAGGCGAAATATATCAAAATATTGTTCTTAATTGGAGAGATGAAGGAATCGAAATTAGAGGATACAAGACTCCAATTTCGATGAGAAACATTGGAAATGATGTTGATGATAAAACTATAGAATCACTTTTGTCAGTATGTAGAAAAAATTCGCCAGTATTTCAAAAATTCTTTGCACAAAAAGCAAAGATGCTGAAAATGAAAAAACTGAGAAGATATGACGTATATGCACCAGCAGCAACCAACATTAAAGAAAAAAATTATACATACAACAAATCAGTAAAACTAGTCTTTGAGTCACTTGGAAAGTTCAGCAATACACTAGAAGAATTTGCAAGAAAAGTCTTCAATGAGAATCACATTGATTCAGCTGTAAGACAAGGAAAAAGGGATGGAGCATTTTGCAGCACTTTAACTCCAAAAATAACACCATTTGTCTTGGTAAACTTTACAGGAAAATCAAGGGATGTCTTTACTTTGGCTCATGAATTAGGTCATGCAGTACATAGTCAGGCAGCACAAGATAGATCAATTCTAGTTCAAGATGCCCCATTGCCTTTGGCTGAAACTGCTTCTACTTTTTCAGAGTTGTTACTATATGATAATTTGTCAGACAAGATTTCAGATAATGAAAAGAAAGTCATGCTGTCAGAAAAAATCGATGATCTGTATGCAACGATTCTAAGACAATCATTTTTCACAATCTTTGAAGTTGATGCCCATAAACAAATTGGTAATGGAACTACAGTTGATGAGATATCAAAGACATATCTGCAAAATCTAAAAGAGCAATTTGGAAATTCAGTAAATATCTCTGATGACTTTGCAATAGAGTGGAGTGGTATTCCTCACTTTTATCACACACCATTTTACTGCTATGCATACTCTTTTGGAAACTTGCTTGCATTGTCTTTATTTCAAAGATATAAGAAAGAGGGAAAAGATTTTGTTCCTTCATACATCAATATTCTTGCAGCAGGCGGTTCAAAGAAACCAGAAAAACTTCTTTCAGAATATGGGTTTGATATTAGGTCTCCAAAGTTTTGGCAAGAAGGCTTTGATTATGTAAATCAGCAAGTTAAAGCACTATCAGTATTAAACTAGATTGTATAATTAAATGGGGCTGACAGTCCAACGCATGGACTGCCAGCTTGTTCCCCGAACGGTTTGAATTCGATGTCAATATACAGCCAAAAATTATCTGATTTAAACGTTTGAAATTATTTTAGGTCTATTTTTTTTGGTTTTATCTTTCTGATTGAGCCAGCTAAAATACCAATTGTAATTCCTAGCTGATAAAGAAAATACAATAGCACTTCAAATGTAGTAGGAGTAAGATCTGTGAATCTGCTTAAACCAGTAAGTATCAAAATAAAGGCACTAAAAAAGAAGACAAATACTCTTGCCATTCCATGAATATTTGTGTATTTTAAAAGAACAAAAGTCATGACAGTAAAAGAGATAGCTAGCACAGTTAGAAATCCAGTATTCATTCCAAAAATCAAAAAGAGTGTGGATGCAAATTCACCAGGATTACTTGCAGACAAATTTGAGAGTTCAATTTTTTCAGGGGATGCAAATCGTGGAACACTCAAAAGTGCATTTGCTAAAAATATGACAAACAGAGTAATGGATACTGTCTTTACATGATTTTGGAGACGTGGGAATCTTACAAGAATTGCTCGTCCTAGAATAATTCCTTGAAATATACCAATGCCAAAAGCGCTCAAAACTGCAATAAATGAAAAAATTGGATCTTGGAAAATATCAACTAGAAAGGGAATGAGTGCCATTGCTAACTAGATTTTCCATTAATGGCAATATTAGCTAGTAGATAATGCATTTTCGTAAAAAAAAATAAAAAAAGTTCATCTAATCAAGTATTTGCACATGTACAAAAGAAGAGTAAATTTAATAATTTCATTATTTTTGTGACAACTTATGCGAAAAGAGATATTTTTCTTGTCATTTATTATGCTTGTTGGGATTTCAGCAAATTATGCCTATTCACAAGAAGTGAAATTAAATACTTTTCAGGAAACTGCACAAATATTTGTAGATAAAACCATATCACAAAATGTTACAGCATCAATTACCTTACAAAGTACTAGTATTCAAGATATCAGAATTCCTGCAGAATTGGAGCAAAAAATAAGAGAAGATACAAGAGTAAAGGCCATAATTTTGACTAACCAAGGTCAATGTATTCTAGGGGTAACAGACCAATCATGCATCATGATAAATGTAGAAAGAAATTTTGAAGATAAGGGCATTTTTGCCATTCAAGATTCTACAAAAGAGATTGCTGAATTATACATTGATGAAATCAACCAAGCATTTGATACAGATGCCAAATTCCATTCAGTTTTTCTCCATAGTAGTGATGCAGTAAACAAAGCACTTGAAACGTCAGGAATAATTTCTGGCAAGGGCATGATTTCAGCAGTCTACACAATGCCTATGGAGGATACTTATTCAATGTATGAAAAAATTTCAGCAATACTTGTTCCAAAAACAATTAGAGATGGCGGAGGATTCTATAATGTGGCACAGGCATTATCATTTGAAGAAAACTCAAAAATGACATTTTCATTAATCCCATTAAATTCAAAATCACTTTTGCAGTTAAAATTATCCGTCGATTATCCAAATATAGCGTCAACAATTTCTGAAATAAGCCCATTAGAATTTCTTAAAATTGAGAATCTCAATAGATCAGATTATTTTTCATCAGGATCATATCCTCTGAATTCCATAATTCAAGTAGTAGTGTTATCACCTGAAAACACAAATGTTTCAGATGTTAAAGGAAATATTGTTCCAACACAAATCATCGATAATGAAAAAATTCCCACAGACATTACAAAAGAAGGGTGGATTTTTGATCCTGAAGAAGGACAAAGAATTCAAGGGAAATATATTTTTGGTGAACAAATATCAGTAAGTAAAGAAAAATTAAAATTTTCACTAGGAGGATCACAACTTCAAGATATACAATTTGAAAAAGCAGAGTTTGATGAATCAATAGTAGTAGTAATTATAATCACCATAGTTGCAATTTCAGCTGCGATGTTTTATCTTAAAGGATACAAAAAATAATTACAATATTAGTACTGCTGCTGCAAATACTGTGGTCCATTTACCATCCTTATCCCCTTTTGTTGATTGAGTCATGTTATGTGTCTTATAGATTTGACCTGAAATTGACCACTGTTGTCTTTTTTCATCCCAGTTTTTGTCAGCATCAAATGGAATTCCTAAAGAGGATGCAAGCATTTGGGCTGCAATATCTTCAGCATAGTCACCTGCTTGAGTTTCAGTTTGACCAAAAGACTCGTATTCAGAAAGATACCCATATCTGCTCTTATCTTTTGGTTGTGCAAGACCTACAGATGCAGCACACACTCGGTATGGTTCATTAGTTTGATTCTTTGAATAAATTGTAAACATAATCTGGCCGGGTTTGATTTGTTTTAGACCTTCCTTTCTAGAAATTAATTTAGCATTTGGTGGAAAAATACTTGAAATTAGTACGATATTTGTTCCGGCGATTCCAGCATCTCTTAGAGCATATTCAAAACTAGTTAGCCTATCTTCATGAACACCTTTACCTTTTGTAAGAAATAATTTCTTTGCTACCAAGTCCAACATTTCTGAATTGATGAAAGATAGTCATAATTTATACTTTAATTGAGATCTGTAGATTTTATTTTTTGATTTTTGTATGATCTATAATTAAATATTCTAGTCGAGTTTCTTCTTTTTCTTTCTTTTATCAGGTATACTTTGTGTCTGTGTTAAAAAGAGATATGCAAAAAATGCCCCCAATCCAAAATTAACCACGCCCATAAAAGTAATAATCATAGTAAAAGAAGGATTAGCAATCGATAATCCAATAACCATACCAGCCACACCGGTTGCAAAAAACATCATCATCAAAATTTTAACCCTGGTTGGAGAGATATATCTCATAACAGGTATCAAAATATCTCATTATTATAAACTGACGGTTAATTTGAACAGTTTTGAACAGACAAAGTTTGTTTGATAAACTACAGGTAACACTTTAAATCTTCAAAAATTTTATTTTACTTCGTGCCAATGTAGCTCAGCCTGGTTAGAGCAGCTGATTTGTAATCAGCAGGTCGTGGGTTCGGATCCCGTCATTGGCTCCATCTTTTGTGTTTAAAGCCCACACCTTACGCATGTATTTTATGAATACAAAGCAGATTCAAAAACAAGAGATTGTAATTCATGATTTTGATAAAGGTCTAGACCACACAATAAAAGCAATTGAGAAGTTATCTACAACAAAATCAACTGATTAATCATAATCTGAATTTAAAAAAAATGTTGATTTATAAATACTATCACAATTATGGTCACATAATGACAAAAACAATACTTCTAGCAATATTTACAGTTTCAATACTTCTAACAGGAACTATTGCAGGCCCAATTGGAATGATTCAATCAGTTGATGCATTAAAAAGTAAATGAACATCAAATAGTCAAATTAATTCAAATAAAGTCTGCGGTGATAGATTGTGTTCTGAAATTTCTAAAGATAAAAAACCTTCTGAATCAAAAACTAAGGAACAAGTAAAATCTGAAAAGAGAGAAGAATCTGAAAAGAAAGCTCAAGAAACAGCTCCAAAAAAAGATACTAAATCTGAAACTATGGAGCAAGCCAAACAACAGGCTTCATTAAAAATTCCAAAAACGGTTACAGGAGTAATCACATCAGTACAAGATCCTGGACAAGGACATGAAGGACATCAGATTGCTATAATTTTGCCTCCTAGTGAGAATACTTATCGTGGATATGTTACATCCACTGCATCTGAAAACATTCAGCTTGTAGCATTACATGGTCCTCTCAAAGCTGGTATGGATAAAGGCCAACCAATTTGGACAACTGATGGCAAAACAAAGTTCGGACTTACATTTGTAGATAAAGAAAACTCTACAGGAGTTTGGCAGTTCTCAGGAAATGCTATTGCTGTTCATACAATGAATGCTGATCCATTTACTGTTAGCTATTCAGTAACATACACTGAACATTCTACAGCAGGTGATAAAGTAATCAAAGGAACAATGACTTCCGTACAAGACCCTGGGATTGGACATGAGCAACATCAATTAGCTTTGTTACTTGCACCTAGAGATAAAGCATACTCGGGCCATTTGACGTATGATGCATCTGAGCAGATTCAGATTGTCACTTTAATTGGACCAATGCCAAAGGCACAGTTGATGAAATTGCCTTCATGGACACCAGATGGTGAAACATACTATGCATTATCTTTGATTCCTACAAAGGCTGCAGGATCAACATCATTTTCTGGAAATGCATTAGCACTCCATACATTCAATTCAGATCCATTTACTGTAAGTTATTCTATAGTTCTTACGAATCCTTTAAAGTAAGATTCTAACTTACACGTTTTTTTTATTTATTTTCAATGATTTTAATATAATACATGATTGTTAGAACTTAATGACATGTTTAATATGGCATTACAATTATTTTTTGAAAAAGTTAAACCTTAATCTGAATTATGTGCTATACTATAATTGAAAGAAGATCATCTGCATCAGACAAGTCTTGATATTCTTTGAATTCTTCATTTGTGTTATATACACTTACAAAAAGTAGATGTTCTTTATCTAGTGGAATAGATAATCGTTTGAGTTTTTCATATGATGCTATCACATACATTCCTTTTCCAATCTTATCTTCAAGGGTAAACCTAACCTTCCAAGAATCAATTGTACGTTGATGCTGTTTTTTGGTTTCATCTGGAGAAAGAAAATTCTTTTCACTTAAGCGAGATTTTGAAGCAATGATCTCTCATTCTAGAGTAGAGACAGCAGCATACTTGATTTTTCGATTAGATTCCATAATGATATTCAAAAGAGATTGAAAATCTTTCATAATCATCTATGTTTTAACAATTAAAAAATATGATCTATTCAAATTCAGTCTCAAATTACCAGTTTTTACACTTAAACCCAAATTTTGCTACATGAATAAGGTTTCATTGTTTAATTACTGCACAATGTTGTAATTCGGTAAAACTAAAATTCTTTGGCTTGAAACTTTTTGACTAAATCCCGTCATTGGCTTTTAAATTTCTCAATAATGAATATTGTAAGATATGGCAATACGAATAAGTATACTAGACTTTGGAACAAGTTCAAATGAGTTCTGAGGATTTTGATTTAATTGAAAATAATAATGAAAATAATAATGAAAATAATAATGAAAATAATAATGAAAAAGTATCTGTAAAAAAATCAACATTTAACGGATTAATTATAGGGTTAATTGTAGTAATAGTAGTTGCTGCATTTTTTGCAGGATCATATACATCAATTTTAAACTCAAACCAAATTTCCCAAGAGGAATTAGATGAGGCAGTTGCCAAATTAGAACTTAAAATGTTACAAAATCAATTACCTACAGATCAACCAAAACCCCCAGTAAAAATTTCAGTAGATAATGATCCAGTTATTGGAAATCTAGATGCACCAATCACAATAATTGAATTTTCAGATTTTCAATGTCCATTTTGTGCAAGATTCCATATTCAAACACTACCATTAATTCTTGATCAATACATAGAACAAGGAAAAGTTAAACTTGTTTTTAGAGATTTCCCAATTCAAAGTATTCATCCAAATGCAGTACCTGCATCTGTTGCAGCAGAATGTGCAAATGAACAAGATAAATTCAAAGAGATGCATGACATGTTATTTGACAACCAAAATGAATGGAACAACCAAGAGACTGCAGATGCATTATCTTTGTTTAGTCAATATGCTACAGAAATCCAATTAGAACAAGAGACATTTGATTCGTGTCTTATCAATGGAAAATACATTGAAGAGATTAAACATGATCTTGATGATGGAAGAGATTATGGAGTTTCAGGAACACCTGGATTCTTTATAGGAAATGATGAGATAGGATATGTTGAATTAAAGGGAGCCCAACCATTTGATAGTTTCAAAAAAATCATTGATACACAATTGGACAAATAAAAAATAACAAGCGTTTATTAGACCTAAAAAGAGTCCGCAAATATCGGAATAATGACGTGTAAGCAATGAGCTTTTTCGTCATTGCTTAAGAGACAAAAACAAAATGACACAATTTAAAGAATTAGGATTAAAAGAAGACATACTGAAAGGGATTAAAGATCTCGGGTATGAAGAAGCATTTCCAATACAAGAAGCAGTAATTCCAGTATTACTTACTGGAAGAGATGTTGTAGGACAAGCTCATACAGGTTCTGGTAAGACTGCAGCTTTTGCATTGGCAATGCTAGAAAAAATTCAACCAAAAAATGGAATTCAGGGATTAATCATAGCCCCCACAAGAGAGCTTGCAGTACAGATTACTGAGGAAATAAAGAAATTCGGAAAGTATACCAAAATCAGAGTAGCAACAATTTATGGAGGACAAGGAATGGGAATTCAGTTAGATGCACTTGATAGAGGAGTAGAAATTGTTGTAGCAACACCAGGTAGACTAATAGATCATCTCAAAAGAGGTTCAATAGAACTACGAGATGTTACCCATATTGTTCTAGATGAAGCAGATACAATGTTAGATATGGGATTCATTGACGATATCCAATTTATTTTAGATCTGGCACCAGAAGACAGAGTAATGTCATTGTATTCAGCAACAATGCCAACTGAGATTCTAAGACTTTCTGAAGAATATCTGAATAATCCAAAACAGTTTCTATTAGATGCAGATGATCTAAGTGGAGATGGAATAGATCAATCATTTTTAGTGATTAAAGACCGAGACAAATTCAAGTATCTAATTGATTTTATCAAACCAATAAAACGTCAGTGTATTGTATTTTGTTCAACAAAATATAGAACCAGAGATGTTGCAAAATTCCTTCATCAAGAAAAGTTTAACGCAGTAGCAATAGAGGGAGACATGTCGCAGCATAGAAGAGAGCAATCAATGGGAAAATTCAGAAGCGGTAAAGCTGACATTCTTGTTGCAACAGATGTAGCCTCAAGAGGCATAGATGTTCCAAGAGTAGAACTAGTAATTAATTATGATGTTCCAAATCAAGAATTAACATACTTCCATAGAATTGGAAGAACAGCTAGAGCAGGTGCAGAAGGTAGAGCAATAACATTTGTTTCATATTCATCTGTTGGAGATTGGAACCTTATCAAACGTCAAATCAAAGCTCCTCTCAGAGATTTAAATCAAGAGATGGGAATTCAAATTTCAATTCCAGATCCACTAAAAAGACAAATGCCATCAAGAAGATATGGAGGTCAATCAAGATCTAACTACTCCAGAGGAGGACGTTCTGGAGGATATGGTGGATCAAACAGAGGTGGAGATTCAAGAGATGATAGAGGGGGTAGAAAAAGATACAGTGATAAAGACAGTAAAAATAGCTACGGTGGACGTAGTAGATGGTAATAACTGTAAAACTTAAAGACCTGAACTTGCTAAATAATAATAAGATAAAGTAATGAACAAAGGATTCATTTTATTAAATTGTGATCTTGGCGCTGAAGAATACATTGTTGATGAGTTAAAACAAATGCAACAAGTCAGAAATGCATATCTTACTTTTGGAGCATATGACGTGATTGTAGAAATTCAAACAGAGAATCAAGAAGAATTTGGGAAAACAATTGCGGGAATTAGAAAACTCTCCAGAGTTGTAAGTACAATGACACTAAATGTAATTAGTCCCGAATAATTGTTATATGAGGAAATTAGGGTTGTTTCAAATTGCAAAAAATCGATTATGAAGGAAAAGTTTGGGTATTAAATTACAATAACCCGGAACCACTTTTAGATCATGCTATTCACATGCTAGAAAGACATGGAGTCAAGCGTGAAGATATGGAAATTACAGAAACCCCGGTTGTAGAAGTAGGTTCAATAGTAATAGAGATTTGGCCATATGAACTGGTAGTAGGAAGAGTCAGAACAATTCGCAATGAATCATTTATCAGCGGTACTGAATTTACAATCGAATTGAAATTAGACGAAAATGGAAACTATTTAGATTATCTTTGAAAAAAAAGAAAATTCAAAACATCATAATTGTTATTATTGTCATTAGTATTATTGGTGTAATTGTAACATACAATTATTCAATTGACCAAACTAAACAAAAAGGTCTACAATTTGGAGTAGAGTTAGAACAGATTCAAGAAGATGTCAATAAAATACAAACAAAATTCTATTCTGAGAAAACTAGCTGGGAGGAAGGAGATATTTCAAAAGAGGAATTATTAAAATTCTACGAAAAACATTTGAAAGAGTTCAGAGAAATAATTTCCAGATATGATGAACTAGTACCACCAGAGATATTTGAAAGCTCAGTGGAATTGTTAAAGATCTCATCAGAGACTCAATTAGAAAGTGATTCACAGTTTATTGAATGGATAAAAACAGGAGATGAATCAGCAAAAACAAGATCAGATACACAGATTCAAGAATCTTTAGAGTATGAAATGTTAGGGCTAGTTGAATTTTATTCAGCTAAAACAGGCGTAAAAAATTATGATGAACCAGAAAAGTTTGAATCTCCACAAAGGGATTTAATACAAAAAATCATTCAGGTATCAGAGAATATGAAAAGCCAATGTGATAAAGAATTTAAAAATGAATTAGGAGAATTTGATTTAGATAAAATGGAAGTTGATTGGTTTAATTGTATAAATGAGGCTCAAAAATGGAAGATTGAGCATCTTCCATAGCTGAAGAAATTTTAAACAACATAAACTTCTTTAAAGAATACAACCAAAGTAAATTGTGGAAAAATTTTTAATCATTACAATTATTTTTGTAGGATTAATACCACCAGCGTTTGGAGATGTGTTTATCCAAAATGACCAACAATACAGGGGGGATGATAATTCACTGCACATTGTTGGTGAAATTCAAAACAATTTAGAGATGCCAATAAATCAAATCAATGTTAACATAACTTTGCTTGATGAAGATAACCAAGTAATTACAACAAAGGAAACAAGTTCCCTAGTAAACATAATCATGCCAGGAATGAAGGGCCCATTTGATCTTGTTTTGACAAATAGTGAAGCAAAAAAAATAAAATCATATTCATTAGAATTAGACTATAAAGTTAGTTCTCCAAAAAATCAATCCATAGACATTACAGAATCAGAGTTATCAAGAGACAATTACAATAATTTGATGATAACTGGAATTGTTACTAATAGAGGAGACATTACAGCAAATACTATAGCAGTGATTGCAACACTGTATGACAAAGAAGGAAATGTTGCAGCAGTTTCTAAAGTTCATCCAGAACCAGATTATCTACGAGCAGAGGATAATGCGTTTTTTTTAGTAGCAATACCAGATAAAATCCAGACTAGGGGGATTAATGATTATACATTGATTGCAGAATCAGAAGAATATGCAGCTGTTCCAGAATTTCCTGTTGGAACACTTGTTTTACTAGTTAGTACATTGTCTGCATATATTGGAATTACAAAGTTTTCAGGCAGAATTATAACAAATCTGATTTCTGCAACAAATCTAAAGTAGGAAGAATTTCTTCTAATAGTTTAGTTTTTTCAAGAGGTGTAGATTTTGAGAATTTTACCTGAAAAGTAATTGTTAGCATATCCTGATCAGTATGAGATATTCTAATAGAGTGTAGATGACGATTAGTTTGAGATAAGAAATTTTTCCATTTTTGTAAATGCCCAGTTACACGAATTACATTTTGTTCTACTTTAGAAAGAGTGGTATCTAAATCAGTATCAAATAATCTAAATTTCACAAGAGGAACTAAAATTGCCCCACCTGAAATTTTATCATGATTTTGTAACATAGATGAAATAATTTCTTCAGAATTTTCTTTTGGATAGATGTCACCGTAATCAGGATCAAAATATCCTGCAATCAATTTTTTAGAATCATATATACGAAAATAATTTTCATCTAATTCTAATTTCCACAACATCTAGGAAGTAATTTGTGAATAAATAAACAATTAACTAAAGACAATTAAATAAACTAGGAAAAGGAGAAAAAGTATGGTAATTTCTAAAGAGAATAACGATTTCATTGATAGTTTAATTGACTATTACATTAGCGAATCAGAATCATACAAACAAATTGCAGAAAATTTTGTGCCAGAGGTAGAATCTGTTCCAGATACTGCATTTGGAATCATCATAGGGTGTGTGTATTCAGGATTTCTACAAGCATGTCAAAACCAACAACAAGCACCAAACTTAGAAGATATGAAAGAATTTAATCAGATAATTAAGAGGCGCGCCCCTCTAATCAAAAAATCAATACTGGGAACATCTAAGATACAAATTGATAAAAAAGAACCAGAAAACAAGTCTAAAGAGGATTCCACAGAAAACGACTCATAATTTATCATTAATTGAAAAGAGTGTCAAATTGACACTCTTTTGGGAACACGAACGTACTATTGTAGGTTTATGAATCCAGGATTGGATTGTAATAACAAATATTATGAATTTTCTATTAAAACACTTGCGTAGAAATCATCAGTAACTATGATGTTCAAAATATGGAAAATCAGTTACAGTTTAATTGTATTTAGAAGAAATTAGAGTTATGAAGGTAGATGGAAGTAAAATCATCTTTGGGTTAGGAGTATCCTCAGCTGTGGCAATAGCTGTATTTGCATTATATTTCTCAATTCGTTAAAGATAAATCATCAAGAAAATCTAATAATATATTGTCAGCAATAAATGAATTTAAAATTACACAAATAGTTGATAATGGTCAAATGGTCCAATTAACATTAATTGAAAATGTGTCAACTGAACCAATTTCACAAAAACAAATGATCATAGAAAATGTTTCAAAAAAACTTGATGCCGAAACTAAAGAACAAGTTATGCCGTTATTGGAAGCAATATTACAAGCACAGCCAACTGTCAATATCAATACATATCAACAAACACAAATTACAATAGCAATGCCAAAATCAAGATATAACAACATGGGAAGACCTCAAGTTGGAAGTACACTTGAAATAGATTTGAAAAAACCTAAAGATGTGAATTTATCTCATTAATTGTAGTTAATGGTAAAGAACAAGAAAAATCCTTACAAACAAAAACAGAAGTTTTATCTTTAAAGTTTTTTCCAGCAAAAAAAGGATATCTAGACAGATTTTCTAATTGAGTAGAATTTTGAATCATAACCATAAATGAATTAGGCAAATAGTTTGTAAGAAGAGATTTGCAAAGCTCTGAATTTTCTGTGTTGATAACAGTAATTTCAAGAGGTTTTTCCAAATAGATAGAAATGGTATTTAGTAAATATCCAAATCCAAATGGATTTTCTGCTGCCATTTGTGCCTGAGATTCCATGATTTTTGTACTAATCTCCAAGAAATTTTGCTCGTGGGACATATGGTATAATCGAAGCATTACAGAAGCAGAAACAGAGTTCCCAGATGGTAAAGACAAATCATAATTACTTTTTGGTCGAATAATTAGTTTTTCGTGATTATCTGAAGTCATAAAAAAGCTATTATTTTTGGAATCCCAAAAGTGCTCTACTAAGTGATGTCCAAGTTTTAAAACCAATTCAAGATATTTAGCTTCAGGTTCAATCTCAAAGACATCAAGTAATGCATTTGCAAAATAAGAATAATCCTCAAGATACCCATCAATTTTTGCAGTTCCATTTTTGTAAGTTCGTAATAGTTTATCATCTACAAAAAGATTCTTTTCAATAAAGGAAATACAATTTTTTGCAGCATCAAGATATTTTGAATCAGTTGTTACACGATAGCCTTTTGCAAATGCAGTGATCATCAAAGAATTCCATGAAACTAAAATCTTGTCATCTAAACCAGGAGAAATTCTCATTGAACGAACTTTTAATAATTTCTCAGAACATGTTTTTAAAATTTCTCTGACCTTTTCTTCTGGAATTCCAAAATTAAAAGCAACTGTAGAGATATTAAGATTATTACACAAAATACTATTTCCTTCCCAATTTCCCCCATCAGTAACATCATAGAATAGACAAAACAGATCAGCAACACTGCCAAGAATTTCTTTAATTTCATTTTTAGTCCAGACGTAAAATTTTCCTTCTACTCCTTCAGAGTCTGCATCATATGCAGAGTAAAATCCACCTTCAGGAGAAGTCATTTCACGTAATACAAAATCAAGTGTCTTTTGTAATACATCAAGATAAAATGGGTCTTTTGTTATTTGATATGCTTCTGCATAGTTTACTGGAATCAAAGCATTGTCATAAAGCATCTTTTCAAAATGAGGTACCAGCCACTTTGTATCAGTAGAGTATCTATGGAATCCACCTCCTATTTGATCAAATATTCCGCCTTTTGCCATTTTATTGAGAGTTTTGAGCGCAAATTCATTGAATTTTGAGAGACCAGCAAGTTTAGCATAACGAAACAAAAATGATACATTTGCAGCATTAGGAAATTTAGGGGCAGCACCAAATCCACCAAATGTGGGATCACCTAGTTGAAACAAATTCATGGCAGCCTCATCAATGATGCTTCGTTCTAATTTTGTTGGAACAGTAATAGTCTCTATTTTTTGTAATGCATCAAGAAAACTATCTGCTGATTTTTCAACGTCTTTTGGTTTTTCCTTCCATGCTTGTGAGAGTTGTCTGCAAATACTTCCAAATCCTTGACGGCCGTAAGAATCTAGAACAGGAAAATAAGTTCCAGCATAGAATGGTTTTTGATCAGGAGTTAAAAAAATACTCAATGGCCATCCACCTTGACCTGTTGCTATTTGACAGACTTTTTGATAGATATCATCAATGTCAGGTCTTTCCTCTCTGTCAACTTTTATGTTTACAAAATTTTCATTCATGAATTTTGCAACTTCATCATTTTCAAATGATTCATGAGCCATTACATGACACCAGTGACATGCACTGTATCCAATACTAAGGAAAATTGGTTTATTCTCATCTTTTGCTTTTTTTAATGCCTCATCATTCCATCCATACCATTCAACTGGATTGTTTGCATGTTGAAGCAAGTATGGACTAGTTTCATGAATTAGTTTATTTGCAGTCACAGTAAATCTAACTCTTTAGAATATTTGTACCTAGATCAGTTATCCCCAGATTCCTCGGCCTTCAGTTATTTCATAAATTCTAACGTTGATTTTGCCAAGTAATTTCACTTTAGATTTGTGGGCTTTTTTGTCATGACTGTAATCTTTTTTTTCAACTAATTCTTGTAATCGTTTTAACTGGTCTAAGGAAAGTTTTTTGAATTCATTTTTAGAGCTTGAAATGAGACTCAACAGTTTAACTCTTTCACGATCTTCAGCAGTCACATCAGTCATGATACTAATCAATTACAGTCCTTTATTTTTCTAATGAGTGAACTATTTTTGAAGATTTTTGTTAGTATATTTACTCTACTGAAAACTCAAAGGTTGTTTGTGCAACGTTATTTCCACCATAAAATGCCTTTACAGTGTATGTTTCACTTGTCTGCCATTGCGGTCCAGTTGCCTGAATGCTATGTGTAAATTCACCACTAGATGTAACATCAATTTGGGCAATCTCAATTAAATCAGATGCTATAACTGTTTGAAGAATTACAGGGGTATTCTCAAAAATTTCCTCAACAATTCCTGAAATTACTATTTCATCACCTGTAACATAAGATTCCTGAGAAACTGAAACTGAAAGTGCTGTAGTGTGTGGAATATCCTCTACTTTTGTAACATCAATTTCTATATCATCTGGTTCAGTATCATCAATTTCAGTACCTTGAGTCTCAATAGATTCAGTTAATCCCAAACTACCTGTACCACTTAGGAACCAATGACTTGCAATCTTACTTCGTGGGAATAAAATCTCAATATCTGCTGAATCAGTTTCTGAATTAAATTCTTCAGAAAGATCAATATTTAGTTTCAAAGTTCTAATATCTACACCATCTGAGGTTTGAGCAATTATAATCATAGAATCCTTATCACCACCTGATCCAGATGAGGATGTTCTTGCCTTACCAAATACAACATCATAAACCTCAACATCACCTATGAACAATTCACCGCCAGTTACACTGAATTTTTTAACATGATTTCCAGTTACTTGATTCTCTAGGAATAGTTCCCCACTAAGTGAATTTACGTTTGAGGAATCACCAATCTCTACTGCAATTCCATCAAAGGATAATGTAAAGGATTTAGTTACTGTATCTCTATTTTCAATATTACCAAAAAATTCACCGCTTTGAAATTTATCTAATAATTTTTGTACTCGCTCACCTGTTTTTAGAGTCTCTTTTTGTATTTTTTCAAGTATCTTGTTTGCACGCTCTTCTGAAATTTCTGCCTTTTCAGTTAGTTTTACCTCTAGCTTTGATATTTTTTCAGCTAGTCTCTCTTGTGCCTTGGCTTGTTTAGCTTCAACTTTTGCTAATTTTTCTGTTCGCTTTTCTTCAACTTTTGCTTGTTTTTCTGCTAGCTTGTCTTCTCGTTCAGTTTGTTTCTCTTCTAGTTTAGCTTCTCGTTCAGCTAGTTTGGCATCTGCTTTAGCTTGTTTTTCTGCTAGTTTTTCGGGTTTAGTTTGTTCATCATCTTCTGGTTCATCATTTTCATCCTCATCTTCTTTTGTTGTATCATCATTAACCTCAATTTCTACTGAATCAGATATATCAACATCATCGGATTGGGCATATACAGAACCTGCAGTAACACCAAAAAACATAATCAGCAATAAAACAATACTAAAAAGTTCTCTTTGCATTACAAAATTTTAGGGCTTGTTCATATAAAGAATGTCGTATGATATCATCGGAAGTAATAAAAGAGTAAAATGAAGTTAATTTTGGGCAGACTCATTTCTTAATATCAAAAGATATTACAAGAACATAGAACAAGAAAATCTTTTTTGCCAATACACTACGCTCTAAATCTGAGAAACATAAGATTTGGTCAACTTTGAATGAGCGAATCTTAAAATTTCGTGCTTTATTTTTAGGATCATGGAAAAAATGCGTGCAATGGTATTATCTGAATGTGCTAAAATTGAGACAAACCCATTAAAATTAACTGAGATAGACAGGCATGAGATCAAGAGACCAAATGAGATTTTACTCAAAATTGAAGCATGTGGAGTTTGCCATTCTCAGCTTCACGGAATAGAAGGAGACTGGAAAGATTTAGGAATTCCACCAACACTTCCAACAGTTCCAGGACATGAAGTAGTTGGCAAAGTAATTGAGATTGGTAAAGACGTTACAAAATTCAAAGTTGGAGACAGAGCAGGAATCACACCACTGTTAGAAGCATGCAAAAATTGTCAATATTGCAAAGAAGGAAAAGAGTATCTTTGTGAATCATCAATTATTTTAGGAGAGTCACTTAAGGGAGGATATACAGAATACGTTACAGTTACAGAAGACTTTGCAACCAAAGTTCCACAAACTATGAAACCTGAATATGCAGCACCATTGTTTTGTGCAGGAATTACAGCATACAAAGCAGTAAAAGCTGCAGAACCAAAACTACATAAAAAAATTGGAATTTTTGGAATTGGTGGAGTTGGACATATGGCAGTACAATTTGCCAAAGTAGAGAATTGTGATGTAATTGCATTTTCAAGATCACAAAATCATCTTGATGTTGCAAAAAGATTAGGCGCAATAGATACAATAAAATTTTCTGAAAACCAAGAAGAATTTCTAGCTAAATTAAAAGAAAAGCACGGACTACTTGATGCTGCTATAGTTTTTGCACCAGCAGATATTGTTACAGATACTGCGATAAAATCAATAAAAAAAGGAGGCCTAGTTGTAATTGCAACAATTGGAAAAAATCCATCATTTGTAGCATTTGAAGAAAAAACAATCAGAGGAACTCTAATTGGATCAACTGTAGATATGGAACAAGTCATAAAGATTTGTGATGAAAAAAATATTGAGGTAATTACTCAGACATTTCCATTAGAAAAAGCAAATGAAGTACTCAAAAAATTAAAAGACTCGGAAATTGAAGCAAGAGCAGTTTTAATTCCTTGACTTTTGGCTTAAATATTGGAGAGGTTGGTTTTTTGATATGAATTGCAAGAGATGCCATCATACAGATGAAGCACACATCACAAATGAAGAGAGTAATTCAATTATCAAGGCAGGAAAATGTAAAATCCCAACCTGTACATGCCAACAATATTTGGATCCAATTGAAAAAATTGATGAAGAATTGTTGTAACAATTCATATATCAAAATATTTTCAGATTAATCATGGATAAACACAAACCTTCAGATGAAATGATTAAAGATTTGGATAATATATTATCAAAAATTAATGCCATGGAAATTGTTGCAGCAGATGATTATCAAAAAAATTCAATTAAAATTATGAGGGCATTAGTTGAAGGTCAAATGCATTCAGTTAATGAATTTCAGCACATGAAAAAAGCATTAGATTTGTTAACGTTACAACTCTTTGATGTACAAAACAAAGTCAAGAGTTAAGCTTGGTGTCACTTATTCCACAACCTGTACAACGATAAAGAGTAGATTTTCCAAGAATTTTTTCAGATTTCATTTCAGCGCCACAACATGGACAAGAAAATTTTTCAGATTCTAAACTTGGTTCTGTTTTTCGAATAACATAATCAGGTTTTACTTTAGGAATATCAGTAGAATTACAAACGGGTTTGTATTTATTCAATATCTTATTAATCACATTTTGTCTAGTATCATTACTTGATTCAAACATAGGCAGTATTGCAAGATACAAAGATTTCTCAGATCTTGATTGTTCCACCCAGCATTTGAAATGAGGATGTTGAGCAAAAAAAGATTTGTCATTAGTCTTTTCACACTCACCAACATATACAATGTTGAATCGATCCTTGTCTCTAGACAAGATCAAATATACCAATTTTTCCATTGGAGGCCCCCATTCATCAAGAGGTACAGGTCCAAGAAACTCATACTGAAGAATTTGAATGCCCAATGAAGGTATTTTTGATCACTTTCTTTTCTTTTTTTCCCAAAAAACTACAGTACTATCACTGATTTGATCGCAAAATCTAAACTTGAAAAGATTAAATTCAAGAGTCATTGATTTTTCGTAAATGAAAGAGCCTCACAATCATAGACACGCAGGATATGGCATGATTGTAGTAGCTGCAAGTCTTGCAGCAATTGGTCTAATAGCATTAGCAGTTGGAGACGATGTACTATTTTCAGATAACATACAAAGAGGTAATACAGCTCATTTCAATGAATGTAAAGAAAATGATTTCAAAACAGATGGTTGTGAAAAATACTGGGACAGAATTAACAACAAAATCTCAGGAATTTATGTAGATCTAGATGAGTAAAATTAGTATCCATTAGTAAAGTCTTCTATCATGTTTTGATTTTTTGTTAATCTATTCATTGCGTAAAATGCACCACCAACTATTCCTGCTTGATAAAAAGTGTACAAGAAAACACCTGAGGATGTGGGATCTGATTTTGTGAAACTTAAAACAAGCATAGTAAAGAATACAAATGTTCCAACAAATGTTACCATTCTATTTAATAATCCAAAGTTCATTCCAACAATTCTTCGGGTTGCTGCTGCCATCAATGTAATACTAGTAATGATTAGAAAAGTAGCTCCACCATTTGCTGTAATAAAATTATTTAACCAAACCAAAAGTCCATCTTCTAAAAGTGCAATGTCAGGCATTATGCTACCGCCATTTATGGCAAAGTTTACAGAACTAAACATGCCACCAATTACAAAAAAGAACAAGAAGAATTTTATGATCGATCTTTTTAATCCACTACGAATTTCTGAAGGTTTGAGTGCTCGTTCTGTGATTTTAACTCCATAAAGAAACCCTACGGCCATAGCAGGAATAAACATGATATTAATTAAAATTGGAGATTCTCTATTGATAGACTCTATTTGAGGGTGAAAAATTAGAAATAAAATAACTGCAAGTAAGGCAGCTGTGCCAAACAATATCAAACCCAAATATTTGTGATCAGTGGACTCTGAGAGATGATTCCAATTGTACATCTTTTGATTTGTTAAGAAAATCATTAAAGGCCAAATCGAAAAATCATTTGGTCAAATAATCAATTCTCTTTACCCTTTTTAGCAGAAATCAAATAGATTCTTCATGAAAAAGGCAAAAGTGCCAGTCATAATAGGTACAATCATCTTAATTTTTGGCATAATCTTTCATCTTCAAGGACAATCAGTGATAGGGCCAAAATCCTCTTTTATGTATTCTAATCCAGATTGGATTACCTATGGTACTCAAATTGTAATAGTAGGAATCATAATAGTTGCAGTAGGGGTAGGAATTAACATAATCAAAAAAAATTAGTTTGTTACACGAAGAGTAATAGTGCTTCTAATTTTTTGAAGTTTTCTAATTTTAGATATAATTATGTCATTCATTTGTGACGGAGTGTCTGTTACAAATTCAGCAACAACATCATAACTACCATAAGTTATCAAACAGCTTTTGACTTCTGGAATTTCTTTTAGTTGGGAATAAAGTGATTGTTCTTCTCCAACGTCACAACTAATCAACATGTATGCCTTATCCATCTCAACCATGTTTTCTAAAAAATACACTAACTTAAAGACATCTAAGGAATTATTTTAGTAAAACAGATCTCAAAAACCTGCAATCATTGGATCTTTTGGTTTCATTATTTCTCGTAACAAGATCGTTGCAAAAGAACCTCTAGATAATGAAAATTCTACTGTAGCATCATTAGATGAATAGTTAGAACAATGAATTGCAGCTTGTCTAAAACCACCCTCACTACTTACTTCCTGCATTTCTTTTATGAAAAAGTCTTTGGGTGAAATCTCTTCTTGTTCCAATATTTTAGATATTTGATAATCGAATCTTGTTTTTTTATAATATGAATATCCAACAAACGGTAATGCTAGATGCTGATCTAATCCTTTTACATATTTCCCAATCACTCCATGAAAATCAAAACAAACATCACTTGGTTGTGCTTCAAACAGATTTTCACCATCAGAAAAAGCTGAACTTAGAGACTGATTAAAGAGAAAAGATTGGTATGCTTGAATGTAAAATCTTCGCAACGATATAGGAATAGAACGGATTGCACGAAGGGCATCACCATGTTCAATCATTTCTTTTAGAACAATTCTTTCAATATCCATTTGATATGGAACTTGATCAAAATATTTTTCATAGTTTTCTGTATCAGAAAGTTTTTCGCGAATCTCAGTATTTTCCTTAGAATCATAAGATGATGTAAAAGATACAATCAGTTCAACAGTTTTTTTGAAATCTTTCCGCAGAATAGCCTTTCCAATAAGATGAGTTACAGGTCTTTTTGAGCCAAACCGCTGATACCCATAAAAATTTAGGACTTTGTCATATTCAGTAAAAGAAGATAAATCATTTGTAAACTCAGAAATTTTTATTTTAAAATGATTTGATATCATATCTTTTTTTGATAATGGTTTTTTTACAAAGCCAATCTTTTCAATAGAGTACTTGTCAGTTGAAAAATTTTCAATTGCTTTTCCTTTATTTCCAGAACAAACAAATTGTTCTGTTATAGCATATGCATCTTTTAATCCAAGAGCCTTTAAGCGAATTCCTTTTTTTCTAAAAACATCAGATAACGCATGATTAGTATCAATCTTTTTCTTTTTTAATTTGTATACAGCATAACCGTCTTGATCATTTATTGAGTTTTGTGCTCTTTGAGAAATTATTTCATTTACTTGAAAATCTTCAGGTTCAATTCTAATTTTTCCACCAATTCCATTAAATTTTGTACTGTAAATGCTAATACCAATTTGAGAATCTAAATCGGGTATCACTCTATGGTCACTGTGACAAATTTACTAATTGCAATATCAGAAGATTGTACCCCAAGAAGAACTTTGTATGTTCCAGATACAGCATCTTCTGAGGCAGAGATAGTTGTGTGTATAGGTCGTGGTCCATCAAAATCTAATTGAAATATTTTAGGAGTGCCATCAGTAAGATCAACACTTAGAAAATCATGAGTTGTAATTAGAATTAATGAAACACCGAATAGATCTTTTTGGGATGCAGGAGATACAACAAAGTTAAGAGGTTTTGAATCTCCAGGTACAAGAGTTAAGGAATTAGATTCTAGTTGAATTTCAATTGGTAATGGAACAGAAGTATCAACAACGCCAATGTTATTTTCAACCCACTCAGTGAACCAAATTTTTTCACCATCAATAGTAAAATCAAATATTTGAGCTACACCACAATCATCTAACACCATACCAGTTCCAAGATCACAATCCCCCCAGTTAGGGTTCTTTGATGGAATATGATATTCTACAAGGGATTGAGTTTTTGGATTCATTACAGAGATATTATTTGCAGTTTGTTCATTAAAAATAATATTTCCTAGGTCATCAGTTTCAACCCAATAGGGTCTAGAAATTGGAAATTTGACAATTCCTGTTTGATTTCCATATGTACTAGGTAACGGTTCAGCTGTTACATATTGAGTGAATTGTTCAGTGAGAGGATCAAAATTAAAAAAGTACGAGGATGTTGTATCAGCTAACCAAATAGACCCATCATTAGTCATCACAGCCCCATTTGGAGTAAGTAATTCTGGGGGCAATGCAAAGACTTCAACAAAGTCAAGTAAAGGAAGAGATTTTTCATCAGAATGTGCAACAGTATCAAGATATCCATTTTGATTAAATTTAACTAAAACCCCACCTTGTTGATATAACCAATTTGTAAACCAGATATTGTCATTTTCATCTATTGTAAAATCTGCAGTTACAGAATTATCAACAGGCGATGGAATGCTAAGATAATTTACTTCATCACCAGATTGATTTGGATCTAATAATGTGAGTTTGTTTCCAGTAAAATCATTGATGATAATTTGAGACCCATCGATTTGGAGTTTTTGTGGTAAAGAATTTCCTTCAGAAGGATAAGGTATTCGATCGTATTTCTCATCTATAGTTGAAAATTTCCATACTGAATCATATGCTTCATCAGTAAACCACACTGAACCGTCAGGGGCGTAATCAATGCCCCACATCATAGAACGACCTCCTTGTGGCCACAAAGGATTGTCATACTCTGTGAATGTTTCAGTATTTGGATCAAATTTTGCTAGTTTACCTGTATTTGTTTGAGCGAACCAAACGTTTCCATCATAATCTGTTACAATTGCCAATGGATTTGTGCATGGTGTGGGAATTGAAAATTCTTGTACATAATCAGTAGACTTTGCATCACTAGATCCACAAAACTGGGCACGTTGTTCATCAGGAAAATTATCAGCTGGAGTTCCAGTAATTGTTAACTCTGGATTATCTTCAGGAGGAGGCGACATCATGTTTTGTAATCCAAAACCTGAAGTTACCATGATTCCACCAAAAAAGAAAACCATTAGAAGTCCTTTCTTCTTCATATCTCAAAAAATATCAAGGCCTTGTTATATCTTATTCCAAACAAGTATAGAAATTATAATAATTTTAGATCACCAGTTATTTTATCAATCAGATTTTCAGGAGCTGGGCCAATTGAGATACATGTTGTTGTTCCAGGAGCTATCTGCGTATGTCCAGCATCTGTAACTTCAGACCATGGAAGGTTCAAATCAATTGCACGTCTTTTTACTTCTTGTAAATCTTTAATGCCAGAAACTTTAAGGACGACCTTTTCTTGTCCATTCCACCATTCAGCATACCATTCAGGATGGGATTTTCTTACATGTTCTGCACCAAGAACACACGCATGACCTACTTGTGCGGCTATCTTTCCTTTTCCCATTTCTAAATCAGTTCTAACGATAATTACTTGTTTGATGTCTCCCATACTATAGTCAAATACAGGCTTTATGAAAAACTTTTGAGTTAAATAATTGATAAAGAAACAAAATCTATGAACTTTGATGTAGTAGTTGCAGGAGGAAGTGTTGCAGGATTACTATGTGCAAGAGAAATTGCTTCAGAGGGATTTTCAGTACTTGTAATTGAAGAAGATTATGAGATAGGAACACCTGAACATTGTGGAGGATTAGTCAGTATTGCAGGGTTGGAGGAACTAGGGGTAATTCCATTTAGAAAAACTTTTGATCATATGATAGAATCGGCTGAAATCACAGCACCAAACGGCAATAGTTTTACAATTAATTCAAAGAAGCAAAAAGTAGTTGAAATTAGTAGAAGAGAGTTAGATAAACAAATAGCTTTTCAAGCTCAGAAAAATGGAGCAGTAATCAAAGTCAGAACGAGTTTTCAAGAAATTACAGATACAGGAATTAGAACAAATGAAGGGGAAGTCGATTGTAAGATTTTTGTTGATGCAAGGGGAGTTTCATCACTTGTACACAAAGATAGAACTGGAATTTTGTTATCAGCACAATATGAAATTTATGCAGATTGGATCAAGAAAGGAAAAGTAAAAGTAATTTTTGACCAAGAAAAATATCCAGGGTTCTTTGCATGGATCATTCCATCAAATGAAGGTAAAGGGAAAGTAGGAGTTGCAGGAAGAGGGATTAACGTAGCTGAAACATTAGATAAGATTCTAAAAGGAAAGGGAAATTATTCAACAATTAGAAAAATTTTTGCGCCAATCTGGATAAAAGGTCCTATTGCAAAGTTTGTAGAAGGGAAAACAGTAATTGTAGGAGATGCTGCAGGACAAGCAAAACCAACAACTGCTGGAGGGATTTTTACTAGTGGTATGGGAGGAGTTTATGCAGGACAAGCAATATCCAAGTTTTTGAAAACAAATAACAAAACAGAACTTGAAGAATACCAAAAAAAATGGATAGAAAGATTTGGGAAAGAATTTGAAAAACAAATATTTGCAAGAAAAATTTTAGAGCGAATAGACAATAAAACAATTAATAAATTATTTGAGTCAGTTACGCCAGAGATCATAAAAGAGATTTCAGAAAAAGATGATTTTGATTTTCACACTAGTTCAATTATAAAATTACTAGGAATGAAAGGTTCGATAAAAACTGCACAAGTCCTAATTGGTGGTGAGTTGAAAAAATTACTGAGCTAAAATGCGCTCAAATTCTAAGGAAGGTATAAATGATGTTTATAGAAAATCGGGGTATGTCATCTATGATTTCATTACCAACATGTAGTTGTTGTCACAAACATATTATGCCTAATGATAAATGTGTAAAATTTAATTGTCCTGATTGTGGTACTGATTTAATTTGGAGATGTCAAAGTTGCAGAGAAGCAGCAAGAAACTATACATGTTCTTCATGTAATTTTCAGGGGCCATAAAAAATGGCTCAGTTATTATTAATCACAAAAATTCTTCCTAAAGACATTGAAGTTGATCTAGATAAAATGGCAGAATCTATCAAATCATCATTAAAAGAAGGTATTACAATGAAAAGACATGCCAAAGAACCATTGGCTTTTGGATTAGAATTTCTAAAAGCCGAATTTATTCTAGATGACAAAGAAGGACAAATGGATTCATTAGAAAATTCTGTTAAATCAACTGAGGGCGTCAGTGAATTTGAAGTCCTCAATATGAGTAGAATGTCAGTTGACATGAAATAGGTGATTTTTTGGTACGCAAAGAAGAGCCTTTGCAGATGCGGATTGGAGAAGCAAAGCAAAGGGATGTAGGTAAAAAACGGGCCAGAATTGGACCTGAAGCCATGGATTTCCTCAAAGTTACCCCAGGAGACATTATTGAAGTGATGGGTTCAAGATCTAGTTGTGCAGTTGTTTGGCCAGTTGATGAAGATGAAAAATTTCCAGACATTATACGCATTGATGGGCAAACAAGAAAAAATGTTGGGGGATCACTAAATGATATTGTAAAAATTAGAAAAGTAGCATCAAAGATTGCAAAAACAATTTCCTTAATACCGGTAAATGATTCTGTTACAATAGACAAAGAGTTTACGGATTTTGTTAAAAACAGATTGAAGGGATTACCAATTACTCATGGTGATGAAATTTCTGTAATGATATTAGGAAATTCTATGGACTTTAAAATTACAAAGACCACTCCAAAGGGAGTAGTTAAGATAGATCGTTCTACAAATCTCAACATTTCAACAGAAGTTTCAGTGGATAGAAAAGTTAGAGTAACATACGAAGAAGTTGGAGGACTTAGGCAGGAAGTAAAAGCAATGAGAGAGATTGTAGAGCTTCCATTAAAACATCCTGAGTTGTTTGCAAGATTAGGAATTGATCCGCATAGTGGAATTTTACTTTACGGTCCACCAGGATGTGGAAAGACATTACTTGCAAAAGTTATGGCCAGTGAATCAGAAGCTAACATGTTTCTCATTAATGGTCCAGAGATCATGAACAAGTATTATGGGGAAACAGAAGCAAAGATTAGAGATATTTTCAAAGAAGCTAAAGACAACTCTCCAAGTATTATTTTCATTGACGAAATTGATGCAATTGCACCAAAAAGAGAAGAGGCTTATGGGGATGTTGAAAAAAGAGTTGTTGCTCAATTATTAGCATTAATGGATGGCCTTAATGACAGAGGAAATGTAATTGTACTTGGAGCTACAAATAGACCAGAAAGTGTTGATCCAGCACTTAGAAGGCCAGGTAGATTTGATAGAGAATTTGAGATATCTGTACCTAACGAGGATGGGAGACTGGAGATTCTTTTAATTCACACTAGAGGAATGCCAGTAAGTGATGATGTAGATCTGAAAGACTTGTCATCAGAGTTACACGGATACACAGGTGCAGACATCAAATCGCTTTGTAGAGAAGCTGCAATGAAATCAATTAGGAGATACCTGCCAGAAATAGATCTTGAAACAGAAAAGATTCCTTCTGAAGTATTACAATCAATGCAGATCAAATTAATCGATTTTTACGATGCAATGCACGAGGTTGTTCCTACAGCAATGAGGGAATTTTATGTTGAAAGACCAAAAGTATGGTGGAAAGACGTTGGAGGATTAGATGATGTCAAAAAAGCATTAACAGATAATCTCATTACAGCAATGAAAGAGCCAAGCAAATTTACAAAAATGGGCATTAGACCACCAAGAGGAGCTTTAATTTACGGTCCCCCAGGATGTGGAAAAACACTTCTTGGACGAGCACTTGCAACGGAAACTGGTGCAAATATGATTTTGGTTAGAGGTCCTGAAATCCTTTCAAAATGGATTGGTGAATCTGAAAAAGCTGTTAGAGAAATATTTAGAAAAGCAAAAGCAGCATCACCATGTGTAATAATTTTTGACGAACTAGACTCACTAGCACGTCACAAATCAGGAGAAGGAGGAGTAAGTGAAACGGTTCTAAGTCAATTACTAACAGAAATTGAAGAGGGTATTTCTTCACGAGTAGTAGTAATTGGAATTACAAATAGACCAGATGTTTTAGATAATTCCTTGTTAAGAACGGGAAGACTAGATTTAGTTCTATATGTAGAACCCCCAGATGAAAAAGGGCGATTAGAGATTATCAAGATTCTAACAAAAAAGATGCCATTGGTAAATGATGTAAAATTACAAGAAATTGCAGTAGCAACACAAAACTATACTGGAGCAGATTTAGCAGCACTCTGTAGAGAGGCAGCAGTTCAAGCAATGAGAAACAATTCATTAAAAATTTCAAGCCAAGATTTTGCAAATAGTTTGAAGCGAGTTAGACCATCTATTACTAAAGAAGTTGATCAATGGTACAACACTGTAAGAGAAAGTATATCTAACGTTGTACCTAAGACAGGGGATAAAACATTCTACGGATAAAAATGGTAATTCTACTACGAAATACAATATTTGACAAGATTCAGGAAGCAGGTTCATTAACAGATGTTGAGCTTTACAAAAATTTGATAAAAGAAGGACATGTACTTCCAGAAGACAAATTCAACAAGTTACTTTTAGATTTAGAGATTCTAGGTCTTATCACAGTAGTATGGATTACAAAAGACGAGCGTAGAATACAAGTAGTTATTGTTGAAAAAGAGATAGATGAAGTTGAAGAAGAAAATAAGGAAATGATGGAAAAAGATTATGAAGCAAGTTTTCCAGGTTTTGAAAAATAATTACTTGAATAAAGGTACATGAAATGCTGCATCTAATGCAACTGCCACAAAAATTATTGTAAGATAGGGAGCAGTGACTTTGTATGCTTTCCAAGCAAATTCAGATGTAGGATTCTTTGTTAGTTTGTAGTGATATACAAGCATTAGTCCGCCAGAGACTAGTGCAATTACTGTATAAACAATTCCCATTCCGTCTGGAATAAAGGATAGAATCAAAGAATAAGGAATTAAAATTATCGTGTTTCCTAAAATGTATTTTGATGTTTTTTGCATACCAATTACAACAGGCAACATTGGAATTTTAGCTTGTGCATATTCATCTTTAAGCTTCATTGCAAGACACCAAAAGTGAGAAGGAGTCCAGACAAAAACTAGGAATCCAACTAAGAATCCTAACAAATCCATACTACCAGTAGCTGCAGACCATCCTGCCCAAGCTGCTGCACTACCAGCAATTCCACCAATTACAATGTTTGAAGTGTTTAGACGTTTTAGCCAAATAGTGTAAATGACAACATAAGAAAAAATTCCAACTGCAATAAAGAAAGCAGATACTGCATTTAGTGCAAAGTAACCATAGATTACAGATATGCAGCTTACTGTAAATCCATAAATTAAAACATGTGATGCTGCCATTCGTCCAGATGGAATAGGTCTTGTACTTGTTCTCTTCATTTTTGGATCAATGTCTTTATCATAATAGTGATTTAGTGCACTAGATCCTGCAGATGCCAATGTTCCTGCAATAATTATGTGCAAATATGACCAGTAATCAAGTTCAGGAACACCAGGAACTAGTTTACTTGCGGCATACATGGAAGTAACCGCAGTAATAACTAAAAGAACAACTATCCGAGGTTTGGATATCTCCATTATTTCATTAAATCCCAATTCACTCTATCCTATTCCAAAGCCATTTAATTTCTTCGTCTATACGATCCATAATGTTACAAAAGGAATAAGTATCTCAGCCCTGTCAGCTATTTTGAATGAGTAATTGGGACCTCATGATGCCAGGAATGGGATTAACAGCAATAGGCTTAGCTGGTGTTGTAATTTCTTATCTAGGAATTGCACACACATTCATCGATGGTATGCATGCCTTAACTGGGCTTACCATGTTTATAGGATTGATTTTCTTATCTGTCGGAATTTTAGATGGAGGCATTTCAACTAGTAATAGAGCCAAAGCAACAACTTTGGTAGTTGCATCAATAGCATTAGGATTTGGAATGTTTGCTTTAGGAACCATGAATACATCAAACTTTACAGTTACATTAGCAGGAATTTTAATGGCAATTGCATTTCCAGCAATCATTATAGCATACCTGGCAATGAAACACCCAACTATAGTAAAACCAGTTGGATCCATTGTTGCAATCGCAGGAGCTACAGGAATTATCATGTGGTTAGCATTTGGATTTGTGAGTCCAGATACATACATGATTCCTCAACAAGTTACGATTGAAGAAATAATAGAAGAAGTTACACCGACAGGACCAATCTTTGCAATTCAAATTTTAGAAGGTTCCACTCAAGATGGAAATCCAGATTATGAGCCAGATATTGCAGTTGTTACACAAGGATATACAGTTCAATGGACTAATGCAGATTCAATTGTACATACAGTAACTAGCACAGAGGGTTTTGGAGAAACATTTGATTCCAGTTTAATTGATGCAGATAGTACCTTTACGTTAGATACAACTAATTTAGAAATTGGTGAACATGAGTATATGTGCAGTCTACATCCGTATATGGTTGCAACATTAATCATTGAAGAACCAAAAGAACCAGTCAAAGTTATAATTCCAGAAGGAGCAGCAATTCCTGAAGATGGTAAAATCTATTATGATCCTCAAATAATTGATGTGACAGTTGGCATTACAGTTGTCTGGGAAAATATAGATAATACAGTACACACAGTAACTTCTGGTGAACCACCTGTAAATGCAGATGGAGTGTTTGACTCAGAAATGATGTCATCAGGAGACAAATACGAGTTTACATTTAGTACTGAAGGCAGTTATGACTATTATTGCATATTCCATCCATGGATGCTTGGAACTGTTAATGTAGAATAGATTTGAAAAAAATCATCCTATCACAATCAGATAAAAAAATTCTAACAGAACATGCTGAAAATGCAAGACCTAACGAGTCGTGTGCCATATTATTTGGTAAAGATAACACTGTCTCAGAGGTGTTTTTAACAAAAAATATCGAAGAATCACCAGTAAATTTTACAATTTCAAATGAGCAGTTAATTGAAGGGTATAATCTTGCTGAAGAAAAAAAGATAGAAGTCACAGGCATATTTCATTCACATCCTAATTCAGATGCATATCCATCAAATACTGATAAAAAATTCATGCACAGCAATCCAGTGGTATGGATAATTTACTCGGGCATTAACAAGGACTTCAAAGCATACATTCTCGAATCAGATATTATAGAAATCCCAATTGATGAAAAATAATTCAGGCTAAAAATGGCAATTTTCACCATATGATCTTTGAATTAAATAAGACCTGTGAAACAAGGGTTATTTGAGATATTTGTAGTAAAAAACCACACATTTGAACTATAATTTAAGGTAGGAAATACTGACTAGTTCTTTTAATCACTGACTTTAGATTATAGCCCGCTGGATCCCCTACCAAATTAGGGATAGAAATGGACGCAGACAGGTATGAAAGTTAGATTTTATAATTATTTTGTTAAATTAGTAGATTTATTGAATTGTGATAGAAACTTTCCATATGATTCCATCATCACATGCATATAATTATCAAATGATTTGATTGCTGAAATTTTCATCTTTGTATATTCATCAATGTATTTTGTATTCACATCTATATTTTTTAGATATACTTCTTTTATCGATTCAGAATTTGTTTTAATTTGTTTTAATATGGATTGATCTATGTTTAGTTTATCAAAAAACTCTTTTTCAGAGATATAGCAAGTGCCAAAAAGATCATCAAACATGTGGAGATATGCAGTGTACAAATTAGAGTAATTCTGAAATAGTGCAGGAGTTTGTGATTCTAATTTTCTGATCACTTCTGAAGTGTCTTCTTTTAGTACATCACAAACAGATATTTTGTTTTCTACCTTTGAAACATTTTCGGGCTTGCTCATAAAAAAATTATAACAACATTGCTTTTAACTAAATTTCCAAATACACTGCATGACAATGCATTTAGAACAGTTTTGAAAATAGAATTAAAGGACGTACCCAAATTGAAAATGAAATTGGAAGAATTTTTTAATATGTTACAAACAAAATGTATTCAAATTTGAATCTAAAAGTACTTGCACCTGTAATTGTAATTATTACTATACTTGTAGTATTAGCTGTTTCACTTCAATTGGAATCTACGGCTAAAATTACTAGGGATAACCTCATTGAAACTGTTGATTTTGGCTCTTCAGAACTTGCCATAATGGAAACTAAGGGTGTCAAACACATCATACCACTTGATAAGATCAAAGGGGGTGGACCACCAAAAGACGGGATTCCATCAATTGATAATCCCATATTTGCAACAGTTCAAGATTCTCACTTTATGTCTGATTCTGATACTGTAATTGGACTAGAAATGAATGGTGAGGCAAAAGCATATCCACTCTTTATTTTGGTTTGGCATGAAATAGTAAATGACAACGGGTATGGCCATGATGATAGGCATTTTAGAGATAACATCAGGTGCACTTGTTTTATCAGG
>LFEY01000002.1 GCA_001510275.1 Thaumarchaeota archaeon casp-thauma3 | reverse complement strand
TTAAAAACTCAAGAACAGGGCCGAAAATATCCATAACAATTCATGATGGGGGTCTCTCTACTATTATTGGAAGAGCTAATTTTGACTCTAGTGGTAAGGCTGTATCTCATGGTATGAAAGGGACATTAAATAGAATGAGAATGTGGGATTCAAGAAGTAAATATAGTACCACTGCTCACAGAAATCTCACCACTGCCCTTATAGAAATAAACAAACTCAAAGAAAAACTGTCACTCTCAGATGCAATTATTGAAAGAGCTGCATATTTTTACAGAAAAGCATCTGAGAAAAAATTGATACGTGGAAGAACAGTTAAGGGAATTGTTGGAGCATGTATTTATGCGGCTTGCAGAGATTTGGGAACTGCTAGAACCATAATTGAAATTTCAGAATGTATGCAGGAGAGAAGAAAAAGCATAGCAAAAAGTTATCGATTATTGTTCCAACAGTTAAGTCTACAAGTTTCTGTTCCTGATCCAACATCAAGTATAATTAGATTCTCAAATAATCTGGAACTATCTGAGAAAATAAAAAGAGATGCAATCTTTATCCTTGATACTCTAAAAGAAAAACAAGTTGTTGCTGGGAAAAAACCAGATGCAGTTGCAGCTACAGTAGTCTATATGGCATGTATCAAAAATAATGAAAGTGTGTCTCAGCAAAAAATATCTAAAATATCAGGCATAACTAGCATAACCATACGCAATAGACTTACAGAATTTACAAAATATGTTAAATTGATTTAAAATAACCAAATGAAGTATGCCAAATCTTTTACCTTACACTATCTATTTATGAAATATCAGTAGAGTTTTTCATTACTTTTTCAACCAATTTTTCTTCTGCATACATAACTTTTTCAAATTCTTTTCGTAATTTATCAAGTTTAATTTGTTTTTCTTTCTCATCCATCTTTGAGAATCTGATCAATCTTATTTCATCTGCAATGGCATCAATTTTGTCATTAGTCTCAAATATTATTTCGTCAATTTTCTCAGATGATTCTGGATCCATATCTATCAATACACGTCATCATAAATAATTATTCCATGATTTTACTATTTACTAATCATAGATTGATAGCCAACTTGACGTATTGCTAATATTATGACTATCAATCCTGTGTACATACGAGAGGTATGTATATTATAATTCTCATTCGTAATATAAAACACATATCAAAAAATATCAAACATTTTTTTAGAAATGGTGTTGTTTCCCATACATCTGTAAATTAAACAAATGTTCATAATTATCTCAATACTATTTTTATGTCACGACAAAATATTTTCTACAGATAGTAATCAACTAGTAAAAACATCAGGGGTATGAAAGTTGGTGTTGGGATCAGAACATAGAGTTGCCATTGGGCAACTACTTGGTTTTGATTACTATCTATACAATTTATCGAAGTACCGAATTTATCAAGACCCTTTGACGGCCTTGGAGTGTCAATGTGATTTGATAAATCTCCCCAGTGCCTTGATTTGTATTTAACACCATAAAGTGCCTTGAACTAATTTTGACAAGTCACCTTGAGGGCCTATGCAAATTGGTTTAAGAATTTAATATGTAACATTATTTTATGATGGAATTCAGTGACTTTTTAGAAGAGATTGGAAAAACAGGAAATCATTGGATAGACTATCACATCATAATGGGTAAAATTCACACATATGAGAAAAAGTACAAAATCAAAATTCAAATTTTTGTTGAATGATTTTATGCCTATCTGCGTCCATTTTTATCCCCAAAATGGTAGGCGAGTCCCTGTGGAGTTGAACCTAGAAGAAGGTTTAGTCTTAACTTAGCTAGGATAGGATTTAATTTCATAGAAAAAAATTCAAAATTATGAGAGACCAATTAGATAAGAGTGTAAGTAATGGAAAAAGACTGATTGTTTTAGGATTTGTGACAATTGTAATCTTATTTTTACTATATCATAGATATCAGGATCCAGAACTTCTCACACCTAGTGCAATTGATTCCATTCAAAGAATTGCATATGGATTTTACATAACACTTGTTGCAGCATTTGGAGCAATTGGATTTGGTATGTATCAGTATCACAAAGAAAAAGTCAAAAATAAGGGAAACAGTCTAACAACAATAATTGCACTAACAACATGGAATTCAAAGTCACGAAAAATCTTTGTTGCCACGTTTATTGGGTACGGCATATTTTTTTCACTAATATCAGGCACATTGGTATATCAACCTGAAGTTAACTTTGCAATTCATTATGGTGCAACAATTCCATCTGGTTTTATTGCACCATGTTGTGATAATCCTGGATACATGCCAAAAATAATTGTCTATTTGACAGAGCATGTTGGTTTGCAGATAATTCCAATAAATTTGGTATTGCAAATAATTGTATCATATTTAGTTGGATTAAATGCTTCAATTGCAATTAATGCATATGCAATTTCAAAGAAAGGTAGAGGAGTAAGTACTATCGGGGCAGCTACAGGGCTATTCATTGCATGCCCAACTTGTGCTGGAACATTTCTATCAATATTTATCGGAACTGCAAGTGGAATTGCATTATCAATTGCATTAACACAAATGCAGACATTATTTATTGCAATATCAATTCCAATATTACTAGTTACACCATATCTAATGGCAAAAAAATTACGAAACTCAGATGGTAGTTGTAAAATAGACCCTACAAAGTAATTTTTTGATTTTTAGAATCTTCTGGTTCTAGGTTGTAGTCGTTTCAAACAAATACTAGAAGAGAAAATTAGTAATAATGGGTATCCAATCAGCCTCAGAATATGTAGATTTTTTTATCAATCTCAACATGGGTGAAAATGTGAGTATGCTGAGTTTTCTTAACAATGAAAAAATAGTACTCAAACAAAAACTTGAACACAAAAATTTGGAAAAAGAGCCAATTAAAAAAGGAATAGAGATTTTAGAAGAATTAGTAAGAGAGATTAATGAGATTGGAGAAAAAGCAGTACTAGACAAACATCAAAACTAAGTGCTAGGAGAGAAAATGAATAAAAATTTAGGAATTATCAGGACAGAGATTATCAGAATTCTCAACGAAAATGGGAAAATACGTGGAACTGAACTTGCCAAAAGAGTCATAGAAAAAGTAGGTAATGAAAAAATGGTTTACAGAGAAATTAGTGCACTAGTTGAAGCAGGGGAGATAGAAAAAAAGATTCACAGCAAATCCCACATAGAATACGAATTGATCAATTTATCAGAATCAGTAAATAGCCAACTCAAAAACATCCATAAAGAAATTGAAATAGTTTTTAAGGAAATTGCAAATTTTGAGATTGTTGGTAAAGAAGAAAAATTTTCCTTCCAGGAAAGACTAAGATCAGTCATTCACATCATACACATAGTACAGTCAACTGATGGGGTAATGAGATTATTATTGTATTATCCTGCATTTAAAAAAGATAAAATGTTTTCACAGATTAACAGAAAGATAAATGATTGCTGGCAATCAATTATGAGTACTATTACACATCAACCAGAAGATAATTTTCTAAATGAAATTCTTGCAAATTTGAGAATACTGCAGTTTAATTCAAAGAATGTAAACTAGAATTGTTTTAGCTTTTCTACAATAACTTTAAGAATTTCTTCATCATCAAGAAGAATTAGAGGAAAATTGTTTTCCTCGCTTGCTTTACGAAATTCTGTATCTTTTGTGACTATGATCATGTTATTTTCACGAGCATAATTAATTATTGAATAATCAGAACCAAGTTTTTTTCCTTCGATTTGCAGTTTTCGCACGCTATAAGCATCAAAGCCTTGTTCTTTAAGCCGTTCATCCATACCATCTAAATTTTCATCTACTAGAATTTTCATATCATTTCATGATTTTATTTCAATATTAGTGTAAATCAACATGTCAAATGATCAAGTACTTATTTTCAATAAAGTCATTAATTTATGATGGATATAAAAAAAGAAGATAAATCAGAAGAATCAAAGAAAAATCACATCATATACTACAAATCATTAACCAAAGTAATCTCTGAGATTCAAAAAGAAAAAAATCTAGAGGTAGATCCTACAATTCAGAGTCATCTTGATGAGAGAATTGATGCAGTTGAAAAAGACAAAAAGAGAATTAGGGAGATGTTTCCAGACATTACAAAAGAGAAATAAAATGTCAACACCAACTGAGAAAAATCATAACAAATACCTAGACTTGCTTCAAGACTACAAGACACACTTGATAAAATACATTCAGGAATTAGAAAAGATGGATAAAGAATCAGAATTTGCAAAAAAATGGAATGAAGAAACCATCAAAGAAAGAAAAGAAGAGATTCTAGTAATTGATAAAATTCTAAAAAACCTAATTAGATTTTAATTGTGATATTTCTGTGTTAAATCATAAAGATTTTCACAAAATTTATCAACATGTTCAGACGATACACAATCAAACCAAGCAAGTTCTTTATCAATGTTAAAATCATGAAATTTAGATTTTACAAACTCTATTTCATTTTGGACTAGTTGTTTGATTTCTTTTTGTTCTTGCTTTGACAATTCATAGTTACAACTCATCAAATCAATTTGAACAAAACAGTGTTGATTTACAGGATTAATCCTTGCTTTGATAAACGGTTTGTTTTGTTGCTGACATTCTCTGTAATGTTTGTCATACTCAAACATTTTAGAGTCCACAAGATATTTGTGAATTGTCATAATGTTTGGAAAAAAATAGATTATCTATATTTTCTCTAAAGGTTAGTAGTAATTTTCTTTATTTTTGTAATTAATCTGATTTTTGTGCTAATTGGCATTTCAGGTTCCATTGCAAAGTAGACAATGTTTCTTTTTGTGTAAATTACCATTTGAGATACTTTTTCTCGTTCAACATGTACGTATCTTACTTTACCAAGACTTTTGTTAAATTCTTGTCTCATTGCTCTTCTTTGTGCAACTTGTTTACAGAAATGCTCTTCTTCTTTTTGGGAGTCAAGACTTGTTTTTCCTGCCTTCATAATTGCCTCTCGAATTTTGCCTTTTGAATCAATTATTGCTGCAAATCTCATCTGGGAATCTAATTTGAGAATTTTCTGAACTATAACTAAAAGATCGATTTTTTTCTTTGCTGCCATTACTAAATTCAAAAATTCCTTCACTAAATATAAGCCATTGAAAACATTTCAAAAGATTAGAAGTATGCTCTACTTTTTCTATTGTTTATCTAAAAGATATCTGTTGTAATTAGTCACCAAACTTCTGATTATTCCTTGTTCAAATATAGTAAAAAGAGTTTACTGTATTCAAAATGACATATAATTTTGTTCTTGTTATTTATTAGTCAGAAAAAATGAGTTGAGGCATGATAGCAGGAAAAATAGTTATGATTATAGGAATAATCATGTTTGCTATAGGACTAGTATTGTTTTACTCTATTGAATTAGGTCAAACAAATCCCGTATTAAGATTAATCAAAAATGTTGGCACATTTGTAGGTCTTAGTGGAATGGGTGTTGCACTTGCAGGAATTTTGCTATATCTAATAAACAAGAATGAACCACCAATTAAAGAAAATTTTGATGTCTAAGATCTAAATTATTATAATAAAGCAAAACAACACTGAGGAATGTCTGAGAAGATTTGGATTGGTGCAATTTATCTTAAAGATGAAGGAGGTTATGAGATAGTTCTAAAATCTCTAAGACATTATAAAAATAGATTAAAAACTATCGATAATAGTCCAGAACTAAAAGATGCAGGAGCAATGTTTGCATCAGTTCTAAATCAACAAGCAGTAAAAACAATTCCAAAAATTGATGAAACAATTCAAAAGATTCAAAACAATCTTGCAGATTCCCAATCAATTAGTAAATTAAGCGAAGATATTTCATTTTTAGAAAAAGCATTGTCGTGTTATGAGGCAGATATTCACAAGGCAGAAGATACAGGGCATGAATATTTTCTAAAACTAGTTGGAAACATGGTAGAGGCAAGAGATGATCTAAAGATTATCAAAACAGCACTAGATAAAATAAAGCAATATTCAGAATAAATTTAGAGTCCTTGCAGATACCAATCAAAATATGGTTTTAATGCCTTGCAGAGTTTCTTCTTTTCAGCCTCATCATTTGTATCTAGAATTTTTTGGATTTTTCCCTGAAGGTATTCTAAGATTAATTCACTTTTGAAATGAGTTTTTATTTGCTTTAAAATTTCAAGAATGTTTTCTGATTGGGCATTATCAAAATTATCCAGAGTCTGTTTAATTTGGTCTTCTAATGACATGAAATTATCTAAAACTAGCCATTATTATTTCAACAAATTACAATACATCTTCATCATCCCAAGTAAGACGAAATTTTCCTGTTACTCTGAATAGTTTAAACTTTGCACCCTCCTTAAAATTTAATTTATATGATTTGTGGGATATATCTTCTATTTCCAAAGTTACATCATCTTTGATTGTCTGAAAAACTATAGGATCATTTGAAATCTGCTTCCACTCTTCTTCATCAAAATCCATGTAGAATTTGGTATACAATAATCCCATCAATTAGTGATAAAATTCACCTGAATAAATAATTAGATATAACACTATTAATCCAGTGAATTTTTTGGCATAGCAATTCCTAGATAGCTTACGATGCTAGGAAAGATTATCTCAAAGTCTTTATCATGTCTTATCACCTCAAATACCCGGTGGATTAATTGTTGAATCATCAAGTGCTCATCTCTATACAGAGTCTTTTTTGGGTTTTTTGCAGAATCTAAAACAGTGAATCCGTTATCTGTTTGTAGTAAATTTTTTAGAAGCGATTTTGCAATAGTTATCTTCTCATCAACATCCTTGTGTGGATAGTCAGTATCTAGTCTTTTAACTTGTAATTTTAAATCATGAAAAGAGTTGTTTGTATTTTGCTCAATGTGTTGTTGTGATTTTTGTTCATAGTTTTCTGTAGGATGATAAAATTTCATATTTCCTTTTCTTTGTACGGAAATGATCTCTTTTTCAAGTAAAGCATTCCTTGTCTTCTCAAAGGTTGTTTTTGCCATAAACTCTGGTACAATTAGTTTTAGCAGTGCATTATGATGCAAATTTAGATTATTTTTGATACTCTCAAGTAGAATCCTTTCACGCTCATACATATTCAAGTTAGGCTCATATTGACTCATTATTACTAGGTCAACCTAGTATAGATAGGATAACTATTAATCAGTATCGTTAGTAGAATTTTGAAAGAAGATATACCAGATTTGACATATTCTAATTATGCAGCCTCAAAATATCGCTAATATTGGTTATGCACTTTTGGGAATGGGGATTTTAATTCTTGCACTAAATTCTTTTTCAACATAATTACTAAAGAATCAAGATTCACTCAATTTATCAGATAATTACTATATCATAATAATTTCTGTTTCAACTAAAAATTTTATAGAATTGAAAAATCCATCATCAGAAAATAATCCTTTGGATCATCAATCGAGATGAAATGGTTGAAATTTTCATCATGAATATACGTATAAGATTAAGTAATGTTTGTTAAATTAAAAATATTATAGGTTACAAATCATTAATACTGATTAATTCAGATAGAACATTAATTCTAAGAATTCCACTCATTATTGGATGCTGTTGTCCTTCAAATGTAGAAATGACAGTTTGTATATCTCTAGGCACTCCAGTGTCTCTTGTTACCACCTGAGTCAATGAACGTGTAACTTCAGAACTGTTCTTAGGGTCTCCACTTGTTGAATCCCATGTTGCATCATCACTGATTAAAATTACACCATGCCCAGTTTCAAAAAACTCCAACAAAGTTCTAGAAGTATTAGAATGAGAAGGGGAAGGTAAAGGACTATACTCACCACTCCAGATAACAATATCATAATTCTTAAGATCAGTAATAGAGATTCCATCTAGAGGGTCAACCATTCTATCTATGGAAAATTCAGACAGGAATTCTTCAATAAAATCAGGATCAAGAGAACGGTCACCTAGTAAAGTGACAGATGGATCAATTAAGAGAAGAATTCTAGGGGAATCAGAAAGACTGACCCAATGTACAGCGTTATTCAAGAGTGTTTTTGCAGAAGAGTAAGTAGTAGGCATCAATTGATCAATATGACCAATACCAAATCCAATTATGACAACCTTGCCATTTGGGTTAAAAATTTCTCCATTGATATCAGATATAGAGAATACAGTTAATGACAATACCCCAATTAGCAAAAATAATGAAAAAAGAATATTTTGTTTCACAAAAATAATGCTAATAAGTTATTATTTAAACAAACAGAGAAATGTTCTATTTGATTTTACCACTACCGATAATTCTAATTGTTACAGATTCGGGTTTTAAAAGAACTGCAATTTGATCTTTTTTGTATACAATTGGTTTTTCAAATGTCAGTTTTAAAGGAGAGATTGAAGTAAATTTTGCAGATTTTATTTGCAGCCCTATATTGACTAAACATCCTTGGTTTTCTGAAATATCATTTTTGTAAAAAGGGTTTTTTTTAAAATCAAGTTCAATCTCAGTTTTAATTTCAACTGCGCCTTCCTCAGAGATAATATCTCCACGTCCAACTTCATCAGGTTTTACACCTTTAACTGCTAGTCCTACTCTTGCAGGACAAATAGATTCAGCAACAGGATCATCATGCATTTGAATTGATTTTATCAAAACATCAATTCCTGCAGGGTATAGTTTTAGATTATCATATTGTTTTATTTTTCCATTAGTTATTTTACCTAAAATCACAGTTCCAACACCTTTTACATCAAAGCAATGATCAATTACCATCTCAGATGGATCATCATTTGAGATAGGCTCAAGTTTATCCATCTCTTCTTTAATTTTATCTTGATCAACTTTGGTGTATTTTTCTACCACAGTTCCTTTAATCATTAAATCCAGTTTTGATTCATCAACATCAAATGTGTGAGACAAGATTCCTTTGTCTTTTTTTAGAGAATCAAGTGCAATGATTTGCTCACCTGTGAATTTATCTAATTTATCTACATGAAATATTACATATTCTGCCAAGTTTATTGCCTGAAATAGTGGTTGGATTTTTTCAGGAAATCCACTTGGAGTTACCCATGTTTTAATTATATCTGATTCTTTTCGGTCATAAAGAGAAAGATCAGTTACTGTTCCTTTTTTTCCAAATTCAGATGCAATGTCTTGTTTGCCTAAAACTACAAAGTTTACAGATTTTACCAATATGAATAGATGAAAATTAGGCACTAAAAACCATACGAGTCATTTCTAACAAGGGTATTCAGAGAGATCAACTGAAAATTCAGAGGCTTCATCTAAAATATGCAGATGATACAATATTGATTTTCTACTAGATGAATGCAATGCACTTGATTTCATAAGATATGATTATTATTTTTCTATAAAAGAGTCACGAACAAATTATACTTGAGCAAATAATCTATGGAAAAGAGTTTAACATCGCAGCATAACTTGCAAATCTATGATTTTTTGGCTTTACTAATTTTTGATGATATTTACTAATGGGCTTTCCAATTGCACCTTTAAGACCAAGTGGACCTTGGACATATTTTCCCTTGTCAGCCCATACAAGTACTTCATCAGTTGGAGCATAATGGTTAATGATTTTTTTACTTACAATATTTTGCAATAGTTTTCCATATTTTTTAGAAGATGGAACATCATCAGTAATTGATGCACCAAAAAAGTAAACACTTTCTATAATTCCATAATTTTGTTTCTTTTTTGCAAGATATTCAATAGTACTTAGTATTACCTGAGAACCTAAAGAATGACCAATTAGTCTAATCTTTGTTTTTGGACTAGTCAGTTTAAAATCTTCAATGAATTTACCAAGATTACGACCATTCTTCTTTGCAATTATTTGTCCTACAGTTAGTGCATGTTTTGCATGTTTGATTAAATGTGCACCAGTAATGTTTGAATCATAACTAAACCCAATTACTGAATGAGTGTATCCCAATTTACGTAATTGATTTTTTGCCAATAGAACTTTTTCAATCGCCCCTGCATTATTATTTCTTAAACCATGAATCATTATTGTCACCTCTTTTGAGTGGTTTAGTATGTCAAATGATTTTTTGGGATATAGAAAATAGGGATTATTTTTCAGTGTCTTTCCATTGGAAAGATCATAATAGTTTCTAGTAGATATTCTAGGGATAATGCCACTCAATTTTGAGCAGGATCCAGAATTTCTTTGTATTTTATTAACTTTGAATTTTTTACCTTGCTCACAAACAAAAAACATTCTTAGGCGTATAAAATCCTTAAGAATTGTAAAAGTAGGCATTGTAATAACAGGTTAGGATTTTATTAAATATCAAAAGTGTTATTTGTCAGAAAATAGTTCATGAGTGCAATGGATTTTACAGCATCGCTTAAACTAATTCATGCAAATTTCTTCTTTGTAGATATTGTAGGGTTATCAGATACCACAATGTCTACAAAAACTCAGATCAAAAAAATTGAGACCCTAAACAGATGTATATCTGAATGTAAGTCATTCAAATCAGTTCCAATAGAGTCATTATTACTATTACCAACTGGTGATGGTTGTTGTATTGGATTTTTACAAGGACCTGAACTTCCGTTACTGTTGGCAATTGAGTTACACTCAAAACTAGCTGAATACAACAAAGCAAAAATCCCAAGTGAGACTGTTCGAATAAGAATCGGATTACACAGTGGAAATTGTTTTATTGTAAATGACTTGCTTGGGAACAGGAATACATGGGGTCCAGGAATCATCTATGCCAGAAGAGTAATGGACTTTGGGGATGACGCACATATTTTACTATCCCCAACTCTTGCAGAAGATTTACGTTCATTATCAGATGAATACTATGGAATTATCAAACCAGTTCATGATGTAATATTAAAACATGGACACACAATGCTTCTTTATTCAGCATATGGAGATGGTTTTGGAAATAGTAAACATCCAGAAAAAGGAGCTTCTATAAGAAGCAAGTACGGAGAAGAAATTCTCAGATTACAAAAGACTACTCTATACCAATCAATTGATTTAGTAATTACTGTTTTGGATCCAGAAAAAATGTTGGTTCATCATAAAAGAACATACGAAGTTGTAAACATATCAAATGAGCCAATAAAAAATGTCCTACATGGAATTGCCATGGATGTGAATATTCCAGATATTAATGATATGAACATCAAAGTCTATGATGAAAAACATAGAGAATGTAAAATTACCAGCATCAACGTAGATAAACTAGATTGCAAAGAATTTACTACAGCATTTAGTGAGCCTATTACCAAAGAAGATACAGGTAAAAAATATACTTTAGAATACGAAATAGAAGAGCCTGAAAGATACTTTTCGAATGCATTTTTGATTGATTGCCAAAAATTTAACATGGCATTTCAATATCCAACAGGAAAGGGAATTAAACAGCCTCAGCTTTTAGAGATTGTCCAAGAGACAGAAGAGAGTACACCATCTAAAATAATACCAAAAATTTCCACTAAAGATTCCCAAGAAGTAATAAAATGGGAAATGTTAGACATCCCAAAAGGCAGAACATTCAAAATTGAGTGGTAAAATTATAGTCTTTTTAAATTACTAATCAATCCACATATCTTTGTGAATGAAATTCTTTGCAGTAGAACTATACTCACTTAACATGCCATATCCACATTTTTTCCCCGAATTAGAATATTCAAAATATATTGCAGTATAAAGTGGTTCTGAACCAGAGTCAGCTTTTTTCCATATCTCAGAATCAATGAAAAACCAATAGTGTTTCTCCATAGTTGGCATAACGGGGCCTAAATCATAGGAACTAACATCGTCTGATTGAAATGATTCACGTGTAAGTGGTTTATCACTTCTTACAAATTTTGCAGTAACATAACCTGCAGGTATTTCACCATAATTTTTTATGGCAACATCAAACTGGCAATCATCACTAATTGATTTTTCCATTTTTTTAATAGGACCAGTAGGTCCAATCCAAGGTCTTAAACGATATTCAGTCTCAATGGAAGTCATTTTTGTAACAGCCTCCATGTGTTTAAATGTCCTAATAAGAGCAACTGCCAATACTACAGTACCTACTCCTGTTAGCCAGTGAGCAATACCAACCACTATCTCAATATTATATTCCATTTCTGCGGCATGATCAATGGTTTCTGTAGATGTAAATTCTTCAGCAAAAATGATTGATTGGTAACTAGAACAAACTAAGAATAAAGCACCAACTATACCAGTTAACAGGGTTTTATTCATGCGTCATCCCCATAATTCTAAATTTATCCAGTATTCAAATGTAATCATTTTAATGTGAAATTATGAATTTTGATTAGGATGATTTTGTAGCAGAAGGGCCTAGTTGTTTTTTGTGTTTTTCAATATCAGTGTCCTCTACTTTGGCAAACAAAGGTGATGCCTCACCTAATACATGACCAGAAGAAATTCCTAAAATAGATATCTCACTCCATGATAATTCATCAACGTTTCCATCTAGCCCTAGTTGGCACCAAATTTTTTGTGCAGATTCTGGAATAAATGGGAATACTGCAATTGCCAAGCTTCTAACTGCATTAACTGAAAGAAATACGCAATTTTGTGTTCCAAGGCCATTTTTCCAGGGTTCTTTGTGTTGGAAATATTGATTGAAAAACGATGAGAATTCCATTATTTTTTTTAGAGCCCTATCAAGATGATTCTGTTCCATAAGTGAGCCTACATCAGTTGCAAGACTTTTGATTTTTTCTTCTGCCTCAGAATCATTATCATCAAAGGAATTAGATTCAGGAACTTTGCCATCAAATGCTTTTTTGGTAAATCCTAAGGCACGATTAACAAAGTTTCCAAAGTTTCCAATTAATTCAGAATTAATTCTAGTGGCAAAGTCATCCCAATCAAAATTCAAATCATCTTGAGAGTAGGGATTAATTGCTACCAGATAATATCTAAGATAATCTGCAGGATAAAATTTCAAGAATTCCTTTAGGCCAATATACCAATTTCTGCTTTTAGAAATTTTCTTTGCTTGAAGTGTTAGATGTCCTCGAGTTGGAATGTAATCAGGTAATTTGTATTCATTGTTTAGCCCCAATCTCATTGCAGGTAAGAAAAGAAAGTGATGATACACAATATCTTTTCCGATAAAGTGATAAATGTCAGCAGAGTTCCAAAATTCTTTTCCATTGATTCCTTTGTCGTTTAGAAATTTGATTGTAGTTGAAATGTATGCCAAATGGTTATCAAACCATCCATAGAAAACTTTGTCTTTGGCATCATCTAAGGGTATAGGAACACCCCAAGACATATCTCGAGTGATATCCCAATCAATTAAACCAGATTTAATCCAGTTTTGAACATATTTTTTGACATCTTTTTGTAGATGTTGATTTTCATCTAACCACTTAGCTAAGGAATCAGCAAAGTTTTTGAGTTTGAAAAAATAGTGATTTGATTTTTCTTTAGTTGGAGGTTGGCCACAAAGCGAACATTTTGGATCAATAATTTCCTCAGGAACACGACCGCAACTTTCACAAAGATCAGAGTATTGGTCTTTTGCTTGACAATATGGACATGTGCCTTTGACGTACCTATCAGGTAAGAATTTCTTATCATTATTGCAGTAAAATTGGATGATCTCTTGCGCATATATATGACCTGCATCATTTAGTTTGTTAAAGACCTCCTGAACAAATGCAATATTTTCAGGAGAACTAGTTTTGTAAAAATAATCAAATTTGATATTAAATGCAGAAAAATCTTCATAATCACGCTTATTCCAGTAAGCAACATATTCAGCAGGAGTTTTTCCTTCTTTTTCTGATTGAATTAAGATTGGAGTTCCAAAATCATCAGATGCACAAACATAGTAAGCCTCTACTCCATTTTGTTTTAAGAATCTAGTAGTGACATCTGCTGGAAGATACGTAGATGCAATATGTCCTAAATGGATTTCTCCATTTGCATAAGGTAACGCACTTGTAATGATAGCTTTTTTGTTCATCAGATATTGGTCAAGAAGAGTATTGAGGTTAAGAAGTTTTACCAGTTGTTAGCATACTTTACTTGTTCTGGAGTAAGTTTATCGATTTTAACATCCATTGCCTTTAGAGCATCAACTGCTATTTGTTTATCAATTTCTTCAGGGACGTTAATAATTTTGTTTTCCATTTTTTTATGATTTTTTAGAATATACAAAACAGATAAAATTTGATTTGAAAAGGATTGTGCCATTACTTCTGGTGGATGCCCTTCTGCTGCAACCAAGTTTGCAAGACGGCCTTGTCCAATTAGATAAACTATTTTTCCAGTACTCAATGTACATTCATCAAGATTTGCTCTTACTTCTTTAACAGATTTTGATTTTTTTAGTAAAAAGTTACTATCAATTTCGACATCAAAATGACCGACATTGCCCATGATTGCACCATTTTTCATTTGCAAGATGTGTTCTTTTCTAATTACGCTTGTCATTCCAGTACATGTGACAAACATATCACCAATCTTTGCAGCCTGAGACATTGGCATTACTTCAAATCCATCCATATGAGCTTCAAGGGCTTTAACAGGATCTATTTCAGTAACAATTACTTTTGAACCCATTCCATGGAATCTAGATGCAACACCACGTCCAACCCAACCATATCCTACAACTACAACACGTTTTGATGCCATGAGAAGATTCATTGCACGAAGATAGCCATCAATGGTACTTTGTCCAGTGCCATATCGATTATCAAACATGTGTTTTGTGTATGCTTCATTAACTAAAATTACAGGATATCGAAGTTTACCCTGATTTTCTACTGCTCTGATTCTAGTAACACCAGCAGTAGTTTCCTCAGTTGCCCCTAAGATGGTCATGTTCTTGAATCTATTATCAAAATGAGCCTTGATATTCATGTCAGCACCATCATCAGTTAGAATGGTTGGTTTGTGTTTCAACACTTGATCAATACACCAATCATATTCTTTGACTGATTGTCCATGCCATGCATAAACATGGATTCCCTGAGATGCTAAAAATGCAGCAATATTATCCTGAGTAGTTAATGGATTTCCGCCACAACATACAACAGTTGCACCTAGTTCTTTTGCACCCATTAGTAAGACCGAAGTCTCTTTTGTGATATGTAAACAAAATCCAAGTGTAACTCCTTTTAGTGGTTTTGATTTTTTAAATCGATTAATTGTATTATCTAGAATTTGCATGTGAGATCTGGCCCAGTCATAAGATAACTTGCCTTCTTTGATTAATTTTTGACTAGTCTTTACTTTACTCAATATGCGGATTCTTTAATTGGCATATAAAATTCTATCATGCGAATGTAAATAAATGACAAGAATATCAGAAAATTATTGACTTGGAGAAAGATTGCAGAAAAAGGAGAAGTTGCTGCAGGAAAAGGTAAAGCCTTTAAAATTGATGGAAAACAAATTGCAATATTTAATCAAGACGGATATCATGCATTAGATGATCTTTGTGTTCATCAAGATGGTTCAATTGCTCCTGGAAAATTAGATGGCGATATTGTAGAATGCCCATTACACTTTTGGCATTATAACATTAAGACAGGTGAGCTTAATGATTATCTCAAAGATGTCAAACTAGAAACATATGCTGTAGAGGCAAGAGATGACGGCATCTACGTGGATTTTTGAATATCTAAAATGAACTAATTCAGATGTAACATTAGGCACAATTTTTATTCTAACATATTCTACAAATAAGTTATTGAACCAAGATATCATAAATGAAATTAAAAACCAAGACTATGCTTCAATTACTGAATCAATTGAGAAATTCTTATCAGAACAAATAGAAAGAAATCATGCAAAAGGAATTATTTTAGGATTAAGTGGAGGAGTTGATTCAGCAGTTTTAGCATATATCTGTAAGAGAAAACTAAAAGAAAAAACATTGGCAATAATAATGCCAGATACATCAATTACACCAAAAATAGAAACTGAAGATGCACTCAAAATGATTGCATTAACAGGAATAGAATACAAACTAATCGATATCAAGCCAATTGTAAATGAATATTCAATGTATATTGAACCAAATGATAAGGCCAGAGGAAATCTTCGTGCAAGAGTTAGAACTAATATTTTGTATTACTATGCAAATTCCAAAGATCTTCTAGTTTTAGGTTCAAGTGATAAAAGTGAGAATTTGATTGGGTATTTTACAAAGTTTGGAGATGGTGCATCAGATATTACTCCGATTATTTCACTATACAAACTCCAAGTAAGAGAGATTGCAAAGTATCTTGGAGTGCCAGAAAATATTATTTCAAAAAGGAGCAGCCCACATTTATGGAAAGAACACGAGGCAGAAGAAGAAATAGGGGCATCGTATGAAGAGATAGATTCTACTCTATATTGTTTATATGACAAAAAATTATCAATTGAGGAAACATCAAAAATTACTCAAATTGAAAAATCAATTGTAGAAAAAATCCATGAATTAAACATAAACAGTGAACATAAAAGATCATCAGCACAAAAGCCAGATAGTGAATAAGAATGAAACTTCAAGATACATTATCAAATTCAGAGCAAGAATTAGATATTTCAAAAAAAGTGAGAATTTACCTTTGTGGAGTAACAGTTTATGATGAATCCCATGTTGGCCATGCAAGAACTATCATAGTTTTTGATGTGTTAAGAAAATATCTAGAAAAAAAGGGAATAGAACTTGAATTTATTCAGAATTTTACAGATGTAGATGATAAAATCATAAGTCGCGCACAAACTGAAGGCACAACTGCAGAAGAAATTAGTACTAAATACATTGAGAACTATTTCAAAGATTTTGATGGATTAAATGTTAAACGTGCAACAAACTATCCAAAAGCTACAGAACACATAGACGATATTATCAAGTTTATTGAAAAACTAATTGAAAAACAAATCGCATATACTACAAAAAATGGTGTCTATTTCTCAGTATCAAAATTTCCAGAATATGGAAAGTTATCAAAAAAGAAAATAGATGAACTACAATCAGGGGCAAGAATCGAAATAGATGAAGCAAAAAAAGACCCCTTAGATTTTGCAGTATGGAAATTCTCAGATATCAAACCTATATGGGATAGTCCATGGGGCAAAGGCAGACCAGGATGGCACATTGAATGCTCTGCAATGAGCATAAAGTATCTTGGAGAAAACTTTGAGATTCATGGTGGCGGAAGAGATTTGATATTTCCTCATCATGAAAATGAAATTGCACAATCTGAATCATGTACTGGTTCTCCATTTGCAAAAATTTGGGTTCATGTAGGAATGGTAACAATAAATGGAGAAAAAATGTCAAAGTCACTTGAAAATATAAAATCAATCAAACATGTTTTAAAAAATTGGGGTCCAAACATTATAAGATTATTCTGTCTATCAGGGCATTATTCAAAACCAATTGATTATTCAGAGGATTTGCTAAAAGAGAATCTAACAAAATGGAGACAAGCAGAGACATGTTATTATGAATTAATTCATGCAAGTAGTGAAAATCATGAAGAGATCAACCCAATTGTTAAGAAAGCGAGTACCGAATTTGATAATGCCTTAGAAGATGATTTTAACACACATCTTGCATTATCAGCATTTTTCCAACTAGTTAGAGAAGGGAATAGATTGGCAGCTGATGAGAAACTTGGAAAAGAAGATGCACAGATTATCAAAATAGAATTGCAAAGAATGTTAGAGATTTTAGGATTAAGCATACCAGAAATGACAGAAAACGAGAAACAAGAGATAGACAATCTAATTGAGAATAGAGAGCAATTTAGAAAAGAAAAACAATTTGAGGAGGCAGATAAAATTCGAGATAAACTCAACAAAATGAATGTAGAGTTAATTGATCATAAAGTAAATACAATCTGGATGAAAAAAGAAAATATTAAAGCTGAAAATTAAAAAATAGTTTAAGCATTTAGATCATTAATAAAATTTGTAGTATGTGACTTTGTAGAGATTTCTTTTAAATTTTCTTTAATTGAATTTAATATATCATTGTAAGACTCTCCAAACAAATCTTGTAATACTTGCTTAAGGGCATCAGGATTATCATAACAATCATCTAATGAAATATTATGATCCTTGTGTAACATTGTGATTACTTTTTCTAATGAATCATTTCCTAATTCTAATAAAGTATTTTTCAAAGTCAATGTAATCATTGTTTTGTGCATATTTTCTAATTCATCTTTTGCAGGCAAACATAATTGATGAGTTTTTTGAATTATCTCATCAATATCTATTGGTTCATGAAACAGCGCAGATGGATGCAATCTATTTAATATCAATTCTGTATTTAATTTCATTTTCTCTATTATCATAATTACAATAGCATTAGGGTTTAGTTCTTTTATTTTTTGTAATGCATCAACTCCTCCATAAACGGGCATAGAGTCATCAAGAAAAATTACATCAGGTTTTAGTTTTTGATACAGAAATACTGCTTCTTGACCATTATACCCCTTACCAACTATCTTGATTTTATGACTTGTCAATAAATCACAAAATAGATTTAGGGTTTCTTTATCATCGTCAACTACAACTGCTCTAATTGTCATCTATGATACCTCCCATCATATTGATGATTATTAATTTTGACATTCTACCTCACTTGATTTTATTCCATCATATAATCCAGTTATTGCATCGACCATACATTCTGAGACATATGGAAAATTGGTCTCAATTACTGGATACATAAGATCATCAGGGGCAGATGAATGTGCAAGGCCTAATGCATGACCAAATTCATGGAGGAATATAATCGATAGTTGTTCAGTTGAAAGAGAATTTGCATCATAAATTTTGATATGACTCTTTAAGATCTCGCCTTGGTCTACTACTGATTTTGTGTAGCCTGAATAACCATCAGGATCACTAAGAGAAGATAATTCAACAGTTATGTCGCCTATTGGTTTCTTGGAACTAGAAATTTCAAAAATTGTTGGAATCTTCAATTCTGTATTTTGTTGTGCAGCAATATTTAATGCCCCAACCCAACCTTTGTAATAAGTAGATGTTGTTCCCTTTGGACCTTTGGGAACAAGTACATTATCAATATCTAAAATTTCTTCAGAGATAATAGCATTTTTAATTGCATCTATTCTTTCCGGAGTTGCTAAACTATTATCTAAAATATTTACATGAAGAGCTTGATTTCCAACAAGCATCCATGGGAACCATGTTTTTAGTGTATCACCACGTAAGTTTTGTACCAAGTATTTTGATTTGGCATGTTCTCCGATAAGCATTATCGGATCTTTTTCAATACTATTTTCATAAAAAGTAAAACCAGCAACAAACCCACCAATAATTAAACCTGTAATAGCTATTGTCAAATAATATTTTCTCATCATAGAAAAACTTGTTTTTTCTCTTGAATCCACTTTTTCTGTAAGTAGTGATTTTTCTTGTTTTGCCTCACGTAAATTCTCGGAATGATTTTCAAGTTTTGTTTTTAGTTCAATATTTGATTTTTCTAATTCATGTAATTTATCAGATGTTTGGTTTTTAATTTCAAGCTTAAATTTTTCCTTCTCTACTGAATTAATTGTTTCCTCCAAGATTGCGTTAAGTTCAAATAGAACAAGTTTTTCTTGTATTAATTCCTTGACTTGAAATGGGTCTAAAGTAGATTTTTGTTCTTCTTCCCACTTTAATTCTGTTGTAGATTTTTCAGACAACTTAGCCTTGAGTTCAATATTGGATTTTTCTAATTCATGAATTTTTTTATCTGTAAGTATTTGCATTTCAAGTTTTTCTTTTTCTTTTTCTAATTCCATAATTCTATGTTGAAGTTTTTGATTAAATTTTATGTCTTGTTCTATTTTATCTGAATAAGGTTGCTCAGCAAGTCGATTTATTACATCATATTTTGATTTTTTTATATTTGATTCAAGCTGGTGTATTTTTTCTCGAATTGCGTGATTATAGAGTTCAACATCTAAGCCACAATCATCCCAATTTTTAAATACTTTTTTTGTCTCAAACTCAACATCTTCCATTATCCATGAAAATACGAATTGCTATATGAGAACGGGTATGTAATTTTTGATGGATACACCACTAGGCACCACATGAATTAATTCACGCATAAATGCTGAAAATCATTCTTATCTAAAAATAGGCACAATTTAGGCTCGATCGATTATCTGATAGATTCGATCAAAAATATTTCACTCTCGGTAGATAAATCGGGCCTTCAAATTGATCGATCACTATGAGCAAAGTAGAGAATCATTCATCACAAGCTTCACTTTTCACAGATGACACAGATTCTTTTGTAAATGAATACAGAGAATCACTTGAAAAGATTCAACTTCAATTATCATCTTTTGGATTAACCTCAAATCAATGTAAGGTCTACATCTTTCTTGGAAAATATGGTTCAAGAACTGCACCAGGTATTTCCAAAGTCTTAAAGTTACCAAGGACTGAAACATACAAAATTTTGGCTGCCTTACAGAAGAAAGGAATAGTTTCAGCATCATTTCAACATCCAATACAATTTTCAGCAATGTCACTAACTGATGCAGTACATTCATTAATTAATACAGAAAAAACTCGCATAAAGAAATTAGAAAACCAAAAATCAGAGTTAAATCAATTATGGGATAATATACCAGAATTCCATAACAAGATAGAAAAGATTGCTGAATCTAGATTCCAAATACTTCAAGGTGAAAACCAAATTCATAGTAAAATTAACGATATGATTATCAACTCAAAAAAAGAATTCCTGATAATTGGAAGTGAAAAAGACTTTTTGCAATTCTATCAAGCAAATACTTTAGAGCAATTAGATAAATCCCCAGTTAAACTTGAGGTATTAACTAATTCTTCTGATAAAACACTATACGTATTTGATGAAATTGATAGAACTAATGTTAAAAAACTACCTGCTTCAATAAATGGGGAACTCTGTTTTGTTGTAAAAGATAATGATGAAGTATTATTTTACATGAAGAATTATGAATCAGGAAAAGAAAACGTCAGTGCATTTTGGACAAATTCTACTGCAATGATTTATTCTAAAAAATTATTATTTAGTTCCCTGTGGGCAAAATCAAAAAGCATTCCACTTTAGATTCAACATCAGACATATCTGTCAACCCCACCCAGCATATAGAAAATTAAATAATTTTTAGGGAAAATCACTCAAAAATGATCATAATATGTATACATGAATGTAAAATAACGATCAGAAGAGATCTAAGAATATTTGAACAATAGATAGCAACACTAAGTTAGTCCATATTCTGTTAAAATTATAGGTATTGAAAACCAATAATTACCAATCATTACCAATAAGTATAAATTATTGCGAATAATCGCCAATTTTATATGAAATTTAAAAAGCTGCAGAAAATCACGGAGAAATCCCAGATGAGAAGAGATAAGATTGGTATTATTTTGGGAGTCACATTACTTGCAGCAAGTTTTTTTTCATACTTTATGATCGAAGCATATGGTCAACAGGATTTTGAATTAGATTGTCCAAAAAATGCTTATCATGGTATAGACAATCAAGGAAATGAAACATGTAGAGATATTCTATCTAACCAAATTCTAAAACTAGAATCAATGATAGTAACGGATTTGAATTCAGAAAAAATTACTGAATTAGATTCACAGATAATTATTATTTCAGATACAGAAGATATAACCATTAATGATGAACAAACTGGAATTGTTGAAATCACTATACTTGTTTTAATTGGAATCGTGGGCAGTATTATTTGGGCCAGTACAAAGAAGAGAAAATTAATAGTATTTCAAAGACGAGGTTGGAACAGTGTTCAGAAAAAACAAGTAAAAGATAGACAATTTGGTAAATGCAATATATGTTTCACTCCACCAACAAAATGGAAATATGATTACTTTGATGGGAATAAAAATAATAATAATCTAGATAATTGTCAAGCTTTGTGTTCTGATTGTTATTCTGTAAAAACTCAAAAAAATAATCAAGAATTATTAAATTAAACTAATCACAAAAAATTTCTACATAGTTTATACTAATTAGTTGAAGTGATTGTATTTTTTAAAAAATATAGTGGTACTGGGGAATTATGATTTTATTTTAATCCAATTAAATTTTCAGTATTTTCTAGCTCTACAGAATCTTCAACTATCATTATACGAGCCAATAAGTTGTGTTACTGCTTACTCTTTAATAATATTTTAATGTAATTTTATGAACATGCAATATAACAACTTAGTTTGTACTAATTAGTATACACTAATGATTTTTGTTCCTAAAAAAATTAGGAGAGTCTAATTAGTTGCATCTAATTTTCACACTGTTTAATAGAATTAAAAAATATCACAATACATGAATGCATGGAATAAATTTTGGAAATGGTATGAAAACAAAATACTAGGAAGTATAATCATAATTGCGATTATACAGTTTATTCAAATTCCACATATGATATGGAATGCAGATATTATGTTAGAAGCAGGAATTGTATCAAGAATACATCCAGTAATTGATTGGTTTTTGTATGGGGTAGACTTGATTGAAATTGTTTCAATTGTTAATGTTGGAATGATAATGTACAGTCTACTTAAGAAAAGAATGGCTAAAAAAAATCAAGTTATAGTAAATATTAGTTAGCCTAATCTTTTGCTTCCCAAATAACGCGCTGTGGGAATGGTATTTCTATTCCGTTATCATCAAGTGCTTTTTTAACAACCTGTAACAATTTTGGAGATACTTCCACCCAATCTTCTCTAGGATGCCATACTAAAATTTCAATATTTACACTTGAATCAGCTAATTCTTTTATCCGAAATTCAGGTTTTGGTACCATTAAAACATAGGACATTGTTTTACGAATTTCTTTTCTGATTACAGTGATAGCTGCATCTATATCTTCTTTGTATGCAATTCCCACAATACATTCAGATCTCCTCACTTGTGTTGAAGTAAGTGATCTAATATTAGTAGTAAAAATAGATTCATTTGGAACCCTAATAATTGTTCCATCAAATTGCCTTATTTTAACAGAGAAAGTACCAATATACAATAAAGTTCCAGAGATATTCAAACTAGGAAGTTCAATAGAATCACCCTGTTTGGCAGGCTTTTCTAGCATTAAGAAAACTCCTGAAATTAAATTAGATACAACAGATTGTGTAGCAAACCCAATTACAATTCCAAATATTCCACCTGCAACAATGAGCCCAGATAAATCAACGCCTGTAGAAGATGTAAACACCAAAAATGAAATAATTATTATTCCAAAATAGATTAGTTTACCAAAATTCTTTGCAGTATCTTGGGATAATTTTGGTGCATAGTACTTTGTAAAAAGTAATCTAACAGTTCTAGCGAGAGTTATACCAACTACCATAATTATTCCTCCAATCAATAAAGAAAGAAGGGTCAACCCGCCCACAAGTTCTATTTCACTTAAACTCTGTAGAAAATCCAAAACCATTAATCCACACCCATATCAATTCGTTTAATATCTATAGTATGCTCATATGTTGGAGATTTAGCCCAATCCGTTTGAATAGGTTTTGAAGAAACATCAAAGATTTCCAAAGTAATTTTTTTCTTCATGATAGCATTAACAGAATCAATTATTGCCTTTGAATTTTTGTAATAGACTGAATAATCAGATATTGGAAAAATCACTTTAGAAATAGAATGCCCGCTATCTAATTCATTTTTAAGATTTATTTCTAAAACAGCATTAAAAAACGGAATAGAATCCTCATAAGATTCAGCAATTTCAGATGAACTATATTTACACAAAGTTCCAGAGTCAGGGGCACCATAAAGACCAAATCTTGAATTTAGTGGATCACAAGTAAACCAATCTAAGGGGTTCTTGTGTTCATTATGAAGTAAAAATACACCAATTTCAATCGGACAACGAGCAAAAACAGTGGCAGCAGAATTTTCAGATAAGAAAACAGGAGATTCAAATTCCAAATACATATAGCTTGTTCTTCTCGCAGGATAATTCAATGGTCTGATTGGAGATATCTCAATTGTAAGATCATTAGATTTTGTTGGAATTATTTTTTTAACAAGGTTAGATTCAGAATCATTTCTAGAATAAGAAAAAACATTTTTTCCTATTCGTTCAATTTTAATCTCAGTGTTTGGAAAAGAAAGTTCAAGGTTTTCATTTACCTCATATACCCCATAATTTGAAAAAATCTTTTCAGAAGTTTCGTTAGTCATCTTTTCAATTTTTTATTTAAAATCTAGGATTTATGCCCTTTTATTTGAAGAGATCAAGGAATATCAATACTAAAAAATCTAAAAGAAGTCAGACAGTGTTTTTTGCTTGATTAGTTTTGAGATTTTTCCATGTGAAAGCCATTCAGATTTACTTATGCTCATTTTATCTGATGCTAAAATTAGAGCATGATCAAAATTATTAACAGTTACAGGATTTTGCTTCATAGCCTCACGAATGCCCTCACGAATTTGCCATACTCCGACAGGAATAGCATATTCTGGTCTAATTTCTCTAAGAATTACAACTCCTGCTTGGATTTTCTTTTTACTCAAGTATTCCACCACTCCCAATTTGGCTGCGAAATAAACCCCGGCTATGGCAGGAGGATGATGAATTCCACGAGCATCTTCGCAATCAGATCCAAATCCTAGTATTCCATTTGAATACCAAGCCTCAATCATTTCATATATCCATCTATGAGGAAATAAAACTACAGAAAAGGCATTACCCAAATGCCCATATGAAAAGACTTTACATGAATCAATTAAATCATAATCTAAAATTTCATCTGTCAAAGATTTAGAGATAATATCATCAGTTGCAGTTATACTCCATCTAGTTGGAACAAGTTTTCTTTTTTGTCCCAACATTCCAATACTGAAACATTTTTGAATTTTAGAAATCTCAATTCCAGAATTATATAAATTCAAAACAGCATCTTGGGCTTTCAAATCCGTATCATAAAATACCTTTTCAATTGATTTTACAGAAGTAGTTCCAGAAAATTTTGCAGATTTTATCTGACCAATAGGACCAAAAGGAGCACTTTCATCATCAAGGGATACACTTGGGGATGGTGCCTTTTCAAATAGTAAATCAGAATCAGTTGGTTTTGAAGACATTGTAACTTCTTGAAGGTTTTCAATGTATCGTCCATCTGTTTGATCAATTGAAATTTTTTGTATTCCACGAACTAAATTTAATCTGAAATTCACAATTTCTTCAAGGGATTTTCCTTTCCATCTTTCAGGACTATCAAGTAAACTTGTATCCCCGTGAATTGGAGGTACCATTGGGCCGACAAAAACTTTGGGATAATTATAAGAGCCTACAAAGACAGACGGTGGACTGGTGCCACTAATTGAATCAGAAGAAAATAAATTCCCATATTTTGAGAGGATTTCATGCCAATTTGATAAAATGGAATGTCGTATATCTTGAGAATTAGAAGACATATTTTTTGTGCCTAAATTAAGCCTATTAACTTGCCTGTGGCACAAAATGACCTTCTACTTGATGAAAAAGATATTTTCAAGGATATGGAAAAAAATAAAAAAAGATTAGATCTTATTGGAATGGATCAATAAATGGACAGTTAACAATATGGTCACTATCCATTGGACGTGCAATACCAATGTTGATCAAACCAGCTTCTCGATATGCGTTCATATCATCAATGGTTTCTAGAACTTGTGCATTTTCAGGATTACCCCAGCCAATCATAAAAATTCTCCACATAGGAGAATAGTTTACATCGCCAGGAGCTCCTGCTGCAATTCCAGGTTGAAATCCTAATGGACCAGTACCTGTCAAACCATTTTTGAACTGAAACAAATCTACTGCTGCTGAATTTGCAATTAAGCTTGCAGAGGTTGATGCATTTACAACACCCATCATTCCGGCAGGACCACTAGGAGTAGCATCTGTTACAATGTAATAGATAGTTCTGCCATCTGGACCCCATCCGCGATGAGCAATGAAAGTTACATTCATCTCTTCTGTATTGATATCAAGAACTTGACCACCACCGTAAGGCGTAGTATCAGTTAAAGTTACATCTTTAACCATCATCTTACCATCGGGCCAAACAATTTGTGGCATATTTAAAACTACATCAACTTCTGTTAATGTAATTTCTCCGTTATCAACTGCCTCCATAATCATTGCATCTGAATCAAGTACTCTTGGTGTACTACTTTCATTCCATGTTACATGAACATGAGAAGCCAATGCGCTGTACACGTCTGCTTGTGCAGGAGTACTTGTAAAGACTTCACCTTGGAATCCATGTATCCCATTGCCATTAATGCCGTTGGTAAACATGTATGTTCTTGAAAGTGCTTCATCAGGAGCATTCTTCAATAAAGGAGCAAGTTCTACTTGCCAACCTTGATTCTTTGTAATAATTTCTGCATGTGTAGGATCACTAGAGTCAGTGATGATAAAGAAAACTTTTCCACTGTCATAGTACCCTTGATGCAAAGGAATTGTTGCCGGAACATTTGCTCTCGATAATCTAAGTACAGACCCCAAGTCAGCTTCAGTTACTTTTTCCATCATGGAATCATCTTTTTCCATTTCATTTTTCTTTTCTGTAACTGGTGCTACAGGAGTTGTTTGACCTTGTTCTGCCATCCAAGCAGCTTTGCCTCCTGGAATTTCAGAACATAGATTTAATCCACAAATATTAGTTTGGGAACCATATTTTGATGTTCCAGTGCCTTGGCTTTTGATAGCGTTGGCATCTGTGAAATAATCAGTTGTCAATCCTGTTGTAAACAAGGGGATTATTGCTAGAATTGCAATATATCTTAGACTCTTGTTCATGTAAAGAAGGATCTGATTTTTGTTTAAAAGAATTTGTCCAAATCAGATATTTATTCAGAAAGTTCAGAGAACCGATTTCCCACATAATCCCAATTAACAACATTCCACCAAGCCTTTACATAATCTGGTCTTTTGTTTTGATACTTTAGATAGTATGCATGCTCCCAAACATCCAATCCCAACAAAGGTGTTTTTTGAACTGTCCAAGGACTGTCCTGGTTTTGCGTTGTAATGATTTCAATTTTATTATAAGTTGGATTGAAAACCAACCAACACCAACCACTTCCTTGAATTGCAGTAGCTGTTTTAGAAAAAACTTTCTTGAAATTCTCAAAGTTATCAAAATAAACATCAATTGAATCTTCTAATTTTCCTCCAGGTTCACCTTCACTGTTTGGAGTCATTGTTTCCCAAAATATTCGATGATTCTCAAACCCCCCACCAAAAAAGTTGACTGCACTTCGACCTAATTCAGGAATTGATTTTAGATCAGAGAGAATGGATGAAATGTATTGAGGATGAAATTCACTACCAACTTGTTCAAGGGATTTATTTAATCCATCAACATATGCTTGATGATGTTTTTGATGATGAATTTTCATTGTTTCTGTATCAATGAATGGTTCTAACTCATCATATCCATAAGACAACTTTGGAAGTTGATATTGAACCATAAATCAAATTATTTGAATCCACATATATTCTTCAAGAACAAAATTAAGTGCTTTTTTAAAAAACATTTTGTAATAACATAGAAAAGATGATAAATCTTGAAGAGGGATGTAAAACATGAGGAAAATAGGAACTGTGGATTTAGAAGTTTTAGATTTAGCAATTAAAGAGAATGGAACATTTAATGAAGATAATCTAGAAAAATCAGTATTAAAGAGATTAGGAGTTGGAAGAATTCTTGATGCCCTTGCATCATTAAAAGACAGAAAACTAATATCACTAAATACAGATGGTTCTTTTTCCATTACAGATCTTGCACGAGATATTCTTTGGAGTAATAATGTCCCAACATGGGCAAAAATCTTGCGTCTTCTTCAAGTAAAGTCTTGCAGTATGAAACAAATTTCAGACATTCTTAGAACACCTGAAGACAAACTAATAGAAGATATTGAAAAATTAAGAAAAAATCAATTTGTCTTAATGTCACCACAAAGGCAAGAAAACAGAATTATCAAAGTTTACGAGATATTACCTGAAGGAATAGAAGAAATTGAAAAGACAGAAACAGAAGGATTTGACAACATCAACTTTGCTGAATCCAAATCAGTAGAAATTCTAAGTATAATCGATGAGATTGTAAGAGATATTCAAGAGTCTCAAATTGACCAATTAGAAAAAGAGAAGATTACTGAAAAATTATCTAAACTAAAAGATAGATTAGAGATTTAGTTATTTTGAGCGAATCTTGTCTTGTATTTGAGCTAAGATGAGTTCTGCCTTGTTCTTATTTTCATAGTTGTCAACTGACTCATCCATTATTGCATCAATCTCAAAACTCTTATCTACTAAAATATTTGCAACATGATCATCTAGTGTTCCGTGTCCAATCAAGTAGTACGCAAAGACAGTATTTTTCTGACCGATTCTGTGTAGTCTATCTTCTGCTTGTCTGTGAACTGCAGGACTCCAATCAAGTTCTGCAAAGATGACATATTTTGCTCTAGTCAAGTTGATTCCAACGTTTCCTGCACGAAGACCAGCAATCATTAATTTTGATTCTCCATTTTGGAATTTATCAATCTGATCCTGTCTAAATGAATCTGTTTGTCCACCAATTATAGCAACAGGGGAAAATTCCTGAAGACTTTTATGAAGTAGTGTATGAATTGCCCTGTGGTGACAAAACACTACAACACTTTCTTCAATCTCCATAATGTTTTTAACAAAATTTATCACATGAGGAAGTTTTGCAATACCTGCAATCTGTCTCTCACTTTGAATTGCTCGTTGATATGATGCCGACTTTGAGAATGCAGTTTCTGCATTTTTTTGTTCTTCTTCAAGCTTCTTCCAAATTTTATCAAGTTCTTCAAGATAATAATCAGTATCAGATGCAATGACTTCTTTATAACGAACTTTATCTTTTAGTTCTTTTAGAACATCAGATTTTTTCCTTCTTAGCATTACATGTTTTTGTAATTCATGTCTAAGTGAGGCTCGTTTATTTTCTAAAACAATGGCCTTTCCTTTTTCATTGACATAACAAAAATACTCACAAAATTCCTTAAAACTTCCAAGTAACCCCGGCTTTATGATATCAATTATTGGCCAAATTTCCGAACCTCGATTGTAAATTGGAGTTCCTGAAAGACCAATTCTATATAAAACTGAAGGAACAGCTGCAAGTTTTTTGACTGCCTTGTATTTCTGAGTGGTTTTGGATCTTAGATTATGTACCTCATCACAAACTATGGTCTTTATTCCAAGTTTTGCCAAATCATTATCTCTTTTGAAAAGTAATTCATAATTAATTACGTAAATGTCACTCTTTGGAAGTTCTTGAGATTTTCCAGTTCGAATGAGTGTAACGCTAGGGGTTTCTGATTCTATTATCCGTCCATTTCTACTTTTTTTCTTTAGAAATTTTTCAATTTCTCTCTCCCAGTTATGTAATGTAACTAATGGTGCGATAACAAGTACAGGAAATGTTTTCTTTTCAGTAGCTACATAAGATAATGTCTCCACAGTTTTTCCAAGTCCCATCTCATCAGCTAGTAATGCATTACCAGAAGACTTTAGTAAAAAGTCTAGACCTTCTTTTTGAAAATTTAAGAGCTTTCCTCGGAATTGCTCACCAGCTTTTGCGCGTTTTAGTTTATGTTTTACTGGAGGTAAAGTAGGTTTTGGTGCAAATGTCTTTACAATTTTTCTTTGCCATGCATGCTTTGATAAAATTTCAAGTGGATATCTATCCATAATTAGTTTGATTTGTTTTACGTTTTCAGTACTGTCAGGGATAATTACTTCGTTTACATTTTCACCATACCAAGCTTCAGGGACTAGTCTTGAGATCATGTTTACTGCACGATCGCCAACAATTTTCCAACTCCATATTTTGGAATATTTATCAAGAACATATTCCAATGTGCCAATGGTTTCCATGGTTGTTTCCATAATTTGTCGTGTGAAAGTTTTTTTGCCTTATGAATCTTTCATGTTTTAGAGATCATTGATAAACTAATCAAAAATCTACAAGAGTTAAAATATGACAATGTTTAATACTATAAGAAAAAATTTCACTCGCAGATCGCTAGGCTCAAAGTGGACTAGTTAACGATACAAAATAACAAATAATGAATCATTAAATGTATTTTTAGGCATGGTCGAAGAGGGATTTTACTGGATTTACCTGATATTTTTTATAATTCCATTAGCAAGAATACTTCCTCGTTTAGTGAGAAAGTGGCAAAAAAGAAACATCACACCTGCGGAAAATAAGTTTAATCCAAGCGAGTCAGGAATAGAGCAAAAGCAAGAATCAATTCAAAGACCACAAAACAAAGAGGCCCGAGTTCTAGGAGAGTTAAATGGGGGAGTCAAAGATTTCAATAAAATTCAAAAAAATCTCAACATAGATAATCAGGAATTAGAAAATATTTTGAAAGATTTAGAAGATCAGGGATTAATGAAAGTAGTAAAGAAAAATGGAATTGTTGGAAATAAAATAGAACTTTATCCAACTGACAAAGGTTTTAAAAAATACTATTCGTAAAACCAGTTTTTTTATGCACAGTATACGTTTAAAATTCATTAGATTTCAGAAAAATTATGGAGTTTACACAAGATGAAGAACCAACTATAGAAAAACCGATTGTAATTGCAGCAATGCAAGATATGGGAAATGTTGGAAGTATTGTAATAAATTTCATTAATGATTCTTTGAGAACAAAAACATTCAGAATTGCAAAAACATCATACCCAACATATGTAGTAGATAAAGGAGGATATATTGATCTTCCAAATGAGAGTTGGGAATATAAATACACAGATGACTTGATATTATTTGGTGGAGGAAAGGGGCAACCTCAAAGTAATAATGAAATAAACGCTTTGTGTCAAGATGTAATAGATGTTGCAAAAAAATATTCTGCAAAATTTATCTACACACTTGGAGGTTTTCATACTAACAGAGTTTTAGATAATAATCCTAAAACATACATCACTACAACATCTATAGAGTTAACAAAACAGATGGAGGGGCTTGATGTGGAGATAACTCCCCAAAAGTCAATAATTACTGGATTCAACGGATTGATTCTAGGGTTTGCAAAGAAAAATGGAATTCAGGGAATAGGGATGTATGGAGAACTAAATGCGCCTGAAATTCCACAGTACAGGGCAGCAATTAGTATTATCAAAACCCTTGAAAAACTAACCTACAGAAAGTTGGGAGATACAAATCAGTTAGAAGTTATAGCCCAAGAGATTGAAAGAAAATTCAAAAATTAAGTTTAATGAGATTTACCGGTTGGATGTGGTTCAGTATTTTCATCATGACAATCACAAGCACATAGATGAGTTTCATGATTATTCACGCAATCAATACACTCGAAATGCTTTCTTGTCTCACATGCAGCACAAATCATCTTACTAGTCATAAACAATAGATGAATTTGAATTTTTTCTCATTTAAAAGGAAAGTTAGAAGTCTATTTCACAGCGCACAAGAAAATTTCTAGTCTCAAAATGAATAAAGTTACTCAAATAAAATTAAAGAATAGTAAATTGTTCTTCATACTTTGTCTTAACAACAAAAATCAGAAGGAGGATCTGTGTTTAAAAACAAGGCAATAATAATTGGATTATTTTCATTTTTAATGATATTTTCATTCATTCCAGTATCACAAGCAGAGTTATGGGAGTTAATTATTGAGTTAGATGTGAAAGGAGATATCCACTCAGGAGAGACAGTAGTAGTGTCAGGCAAAGTAGTAGACCATGCATACAAGCCAATAAGTGAAGCAGAAGTTTTCATTAGAGCAGGTTCAGACACTACATTAGCATTTACTGATCAATATGGAGTATTTACAGGAGAATTCAAAGACTTTCAACGAATTCCAGGAACATATGCAGTTAATGTGATTGCATCATTAAATGGCATGACAGGATTATCAAGTAGCCAATTTCAAGTAAATGGAGATGTCTCCAAAGTTTCAATATTAGAAGAAAAATTATCTACAGATGAAGCAAGAAAATATCTATACGCAAATGAAAGTGATTTTGAGAAAAACCCAATTGGACAAACTTTATTCAGATATTATCAAGGATTGTTTGAAGAATTAATTATAGAAGAGGAAGAATATCGTGAACTTGCAGACGAGCAAATGTATCTAGAAGAGCAAAGAATTATTGCTGAAAATCTAAGAAACAAAGCCATTGATGAATCCAATCTAGGTAATGGAACTTATGGAGGATATCAGTATGATGATTACATCAATAGTCTCAATCCAGAGATAAAAGATTTGATTGCAAGCCAACTCAACTTTACAAAGAATACATTTGAGGATGCACAAAAACTCAGAGATGAGATTATTGCTAATGGTGGAACATATGAAGAAGCAAGACAGGTATATCTTGATATGATTTCAATTCCAAAGGAAGTTCTTGAACAATTCAATCAAGAAATACTAGATAAACAATTAGAAGATTCTGAGAATTAATGAACGATTGATAAATTCTACGTGCGCCTTATATTCAAAATTAGACAATATAATTTCATGCAAATAGATATTCCATTATCATGTCCATCGTGTGGCGGAAAAATGTATTCTGTAAGTTATGAGTCAGTATTCTCAGTTCTAAAGAAAAGAAGTTGGCAAGTATGTAAAGAATGCAATTTTGAAAGAAATTCTGAAGATTTCAAAAAATCCATCTGCTGTGTGTAACAGTATTTTTTATTTTTCTAAACTAACACAACGCATATTCTGATGTCACTTCTCCCTTCAGAGCAAGGTCAAACAGTAAACATTTATTCACTTACTCGAAATGTTTGACTATGGCAGTAACTCGAACACAAAGACATTATTGTAACAAGTGTCATCTAAAACGCCCTAAATGTATCTGTAAAAAACAGTAAACGAGATTAATAATTCTTAGATACTAAACTAACACACCAACACACATTTGATGACACTTTTCATACCATCTTCAGGCAGGGGTTTGGGGGTAAGACCCACAATTATCCTTTAATTCTTAGTATGATGTTCAATAATGTGTGAAACTATTCACAACGATTTTTGGAGTTCTTTTGATATTATTTGGTTTATCTGTATTAGGAATATCTATTGTTTCACCTAGTGATACTCCACTAGTTACTTCTCTAGGCATAATTCTTGTAGCTGTTGGAATAGGTTCGATAGTTTTATCTAAAATTTTGAAAGATAGAGAAAAGAAGAATTGTAATTGTTGTAAATGTAGTAATTGTAGTTCAGACCATGACCATTGGTCACATTAGTATTATTCATTACAGTTAGGACATTCTAAACTCTTTTTCCATAGTATGTTGTGAATGTGTTATGGCTTATTCTAGATGTGGAAAATGTGGAGAACTTAGATTTGATGATAAAATTAATCTTTGTGCAAATTGTGGCTATCGAATTTTAAGGACTAGTAAGACTTTTGAGTGAAACCAAAAACAGGTCTCAGGTTTATGGTATCTTTTACCAATAATTTTTGGTATTATTGGTGGTGTTATAGCATGGTTTGTAATAAAAGACGATGACCCAAAAAAGGCTAAGAATTGTCTAAAGTTAGGAGTTGTTCTACTGATAATAGATATTATCCTTGGATTTAGTTTTTCAATAATCTAAAATCTTAGATTCTTAACTCTTTTTTCATAGTATAATGTAGAGAATTCATGGTTATAGACGATGATGATGAAATAGATGAGTATAACAAAAAAGTAGATGAATACAATAAAAAAATTGATGAAGAAAATGCACGGGATGAAGAGAAAAAAGAATGAAACCTGTAATAATTATCGCAATATCAGTTGTTTTGTTAATTCCACTTGGGAGTTCTGACTAATTTTTAAGTCTAGAATTATTAATTCTAAACAATTTTTAACCCATTTTAGGCACAAAAAGTGAATTGATGATATATCACAAATCAACATGCATTACGTGTAAAAAAGCAATTACAGAGATTGAGAGAATGAATGCAGATATTGAGAAAAGAGATTTTTTCAAAGACCCATTTTCAGAGACAGAATTAAAAAAAATCATCAAAATGACAGGAAAAAAACCAGTAGAGATTCTCAGAAAAAGAGACAAGGTGTACAAAGAATTGAACTTGGATAATAACAAAAAGACAGATGCACAACTAATCAAATTAATGGTAAAATATCCAGGATTAATCTTGCGTCCAATTGTGATTACAAAAAACAAGGCGTTTATTGGAAAAATTGATGCAAAGAATCTAAAATAATTTAAGATTGTTCTTTCTTGAAAATTCTGATTGCTTCTAAATGAGAGCAATTTGCTTTTAGCCCCTTTCCATGATGGAATTTGTAAAAGTTTTTGAATCCAGGACATTCACAGGTATCAGAGGTTACAAAGTAAGATTTTCCAGGATCAGATGAGGATTTTATCTGAAACAAGTCATCTTCTATCATTACTACACCACCGCTTTCAACAAGCTTCTTTGCTTTTCGGAGAGTGTTTGCACTCATAACAAGTCAAATGTATTATCATTTTTTATTCTTTAATTTTCATTTTTCAGCCCACTTTAAGTAAAATACTAGTTTCAATTACTAATATGGCAGATTAGTAATAATGTTATAAACTAATTTTATCATTTGAGATTATTGGGTATGAAAAGATATGTTGCCACAAGAATGGTAACAATGTTTGGTGTTTTGATGATTACGCTATTAATCACAATATCACTTGTGGGCTCTAACATGGATACCATATTAAAACAAGGAGTTGTCTTTCAAGTAAGATCTGAGATAACAGAAGATCCCACAATATCTGAAAGTTTTTCATCAGTTGAAGAGTTTGAAGGATTTATTCAAAGTCAGACAGACCAAAGAATTAAAGTTTTGGGGTTAGATGAGCCGTGGTATTCGCCTCAAAGAATAGGACTTACGATGTACAAAATATTGTTTCTTGATTTTGGCCATGCAACATTTCTCATTAGTGATTCTGGTTCTTCGGATGTAAAAGACATCATCTTTGAAAAACTTCCAAGAACAATTCTACTTTTCACAACAGCTACAATAATTATCTCAATTATAGGAATATTTCTAGGAGCATTATCTAGCAGTAAGGTTGGCTCTATTATTGATAGAATTACATCAAGTTTTGCAATAATTAGTTCTAGTTTTCCTGTATGGTGGATAGGAATGTTAATGATATTCCTATTTTCATTTACATATCAGATATTTCCAGCAAGAGCAACTCCAGATATTCCATCATCAGATCCTGGATACATTGGTGCATTATTGTATCATATGACATTACCATTAATTACAATTGTAATGATTGGTTTTGGTTCATGGGCTTACTTGGTAAGAAATTTCATGGTTGGAATAATGCAAGAAGATTTCATCATGGCAAAAAAGACAATTGGAATCAAGCAAAACAAAATAATCTACACTCATGCTCTAAAAAATGCAGCCCCACCAATTGTAACAATTTTGGCACTTAGTTTATCAGGATCACTTGGCGGTGCAATTATCACAGAAGCAGTATTTGATTGGCCAGGAATGGGAAGACTATACTTTGAGGCAATTACAGTTATGGACCTTCCAGTGATAATTGGTGCCACCTACATCCTTACAGTATTTTTCCTTGTTAGCATATTCATTGCAGACTTGCTTTATGGTTACTTTGATCCAAGAGTGAGGACAGGTCAATGAGTAGTTTATCCCCTCAAGAAATAAAGCAAGAGTTTCTTAAAAGTAAGATTGGGATTACAGGAATTGCAATTCTTGCAATACTTGTTGCAACATCAATTATTGCAATAGTTGCAATCCCAGTTGAGACTTTTCAAGAATGGAACAACCCAAGTAGTTGGATTTTATATCCAAAAGTTGCAATTCCAATTTGGGTGAATCTCTTTATGACAGAAAAAATTCCAGAGCATAAAATTTTAGAGACTCCAAACATTCAAACATATTCACAAGGAGAAGTTTCACTTACATCATATCAATTTGGACTGAATTTTGATTATGATGACTTTCCAAATGATTTCATCTACGAGTTCACATCAGAATATACGGGTTCTCCTTTACTGCAAATGACAGTGATTAGACCTGATGGGATTAAACTTGAATTATTATCAACATCACTCCCATTTTCAAATTCAAAAACTATTCACAGTGAAAGGATTTTTTCAACAGATGAAGTAATAAAGAAAAACTTGTCATTACAATCAGAATTATTTGCATTTACTTTTAACAGATCATCAGCTGAAGACATTGTTTTTTCAAAAATACAAACAAATGAACCACTAAAAGGAAATTATATTTTTTTAATAGATTTGTATTCAGTGAGTTCAGAATCTCAGATTTCTGAATCAAAACTAATCATTGGAGGTAAAGCTTTTGGAGTAATGGGAACTGATGAGTTAAGGCGTGATTTAGCAATCGGTTTGTTATGGGGAACCCCACTTGCGTTATTTATCGGTCTAGTTGTTGCAATTGCATCAGTGATTATGGGATTAATTTATGGAGTATACGCAGGATTCAAGGGCAAAAAAACAGATGAAACAATGATGAGATTCAATGATGTGATCTATGCATTACCAGCACTCCCATTTCTCATCATACTTTCAGTAACAATTAGCAATAGCATATTTTTGATGGTTGGGTTTTTGATGATTTTTGGTTGGGTAGGGATTGCAAAAGTAGCAAGAAGTATGTCACTACAAATCAAGACTCGAGGGTACGTGGATGCTGCAAAGATGATGGGTCAGAAAGATTCCAAGATAATCTTCAAGCACATATTACCACAATTATTACCATATGCATTTGCAAGCATTGCAATATCAGTTCCAGCTGCAATAACTACTGAAGCTGGTCTTAGTTTTCTCGGATTAGGAGATCCATCATTCCCAACATGGGGTCAGATCCTACATGATGCAAATACGTTTGGAGCAGCAGCAAGAGGATTATGGTGGTGGATAATGCCACCAGGAGTAATGATTGCAATAACGGGTCTTGCATTTGTCTTTATTGGAAGTGCACTTGATGCAATAGTTAATCCAAAGTTAAAACGATAAGAAAATTAGAGATCAAATTTTCGAATTAATTCAATATTACCATCATTCAATTTAATTGAATAACATGATGAATTTTCATCCTTGAATGCTGCCAATTTGTTAGCAAATACTTTTTTGCTGTGACCACCTTCAGATGCTTTGTCTGATTCATCAAAGCAAATGGGCATTTGTTTCATGTTTAGATTATTTTTTAGAAGAAAAGCAATGAATTTTTTGTAATTTTCAGTATCAAACCAGTCTATATTTTTTTCTTTACTTGCTCCAATCCATATCTCAATGGAGTTTTGGTATAGGACTTTTTTTCTTAATTCTTCTAATGTCAACTTTCTTTCCGATTAAAAATCAGCTCGTTGCATCTTTGATCCGCAACGTGGACAATCACCACCATTGTGTTTGTTGCTACAAACAAGGCAAACATATTTTACTTTAGTAGAACCCTCTTGAGACCCCATTCCAAAAAATCCACCACCTCTTGTTTCAGAATCTCCACCATAACCACGCATATTATTCATGTATCGTCTTCTTAGGAATAAAGGAAATGCAATAAAAATCGCCAATGCAGCTACTAACCCATATGGAAATGGAAGAACCATTTGCAATCCAATACTGATAGCAAGTGATGCAAATAAGAAAATCAAATAAGTTTTATAATTAAACAATTCATTAAAAGTATCTTAAAAAAAGGTTATAAAGTTTTGTCAGTTTTTTTAGATTTTTCATCAGATATTTTACAAATTTGATATGATTGAGAGTGGGATGGAATTCCCACTACTATCCCATGCAAAAATAGAATCATCATGATATGGAGATTTTACAATTAGTGATACTAATCCAAAAAAGTTATGCAAATCAGTGACAGATGGTTCTGCAGAACCACTTGGATGAGAATGAACAATTCCAATATAACTCATATCAAATGGTAAAAATGAATGAGGAAATCCAGCAAATGTTGGGCCACTCTCACTGAAAGGAGGAATTACAAGCCCATCTATTTTGATTTCTCCATCTTTGGATTTCCCTTTTAGTATCAAGATTCCTTCGTTTGGATGTTTCATTTGGCAATAAGATAGAATGCTATCGAGTACTTCTTTTTGTAGCAATACCTTGCGCTCAAACTTTTTTTTCTTAAAAATCATAAAAATTCTTCAGCTCCGAACTAATTTAATTTTAAGATGACAGTATGGTATATTTTGTATTTGAGAATTGTCTTAATTTATCTTCAATTTCAGATACAAGTTGTGGAATCTTTAAATCAATTTCATCTATCTCACCTTGAAAAGTTTCAGATTTGAGTTGTGAATCTTCCTTAAATGAGGTATTTTTGGCTAGTTCATGTTCCAAAGATACGAGTTCATCGGAATTAAGAGAATTTAGATCATTTTTCATCTTTTTATATTTTTGTGAATATTCTGAAATCTGTTTTACAAATCCTTTAAGTGACTCCTCAGTTTCTGTAAGATAAAACAAAGACTTGTCAATATCCTTTACAGAAATAGAGCCAGAAGAAATTCCTTTTCTAACATTTTCCAAAATTACAATAATAGTGTCCTTATTTTGAGGAACAAGTACGTCAAATGGATTTTCAACTAGTGTGCTCAAAATATTTTTTTGTTCTTTATCCAAAGAAGACCCATATTCATATCTACTCAAAAGACGAGAAATCTTTGTAAATTGTATATCAATCTCATTTTTTATATTTGATTTTTGAGCGCTAAATGTATCTAATTTATTTTTTAACTCAAGATATTTTTTATAATTATCTGAAGACTTTATCTCTTCAATAGAGTTCTGTAGAGAAATAATTTTTTCAACAAGGGATTGTGCATTTTGATTTGTATCATCAATTTTTTGATTTTTTTCTTGTCGTGCTTCTCCCAGAGTTTTGATTTGATTTAGAGAATCAATTATTTCATCAGAAGTTATTTTTGCAGAATCATAATTTTTTAATAGTTTATGAATATCTAACTGGTTTTTGTTCATTACTTCAAGATTTTCTTTTAACTGAGTTGCATATTTTTTGGCAAAAATGTGGATCACTCTAGTTTGTCTTCCCAAAACATCACCAACTTTTTTAAGAATTTGGTTTAGTGAATAGTCAAGTTTTTTTGCATCATCAATGGATGAAATTTCAGGTAAATGTACAACATCTTTTTTGATAACAGAAATTACCTGCTTTTTGCCTCTAACCACAATAATTGCAAGATGTTTGTCAATATCATCAACTTTGAGATTGTCTTTTTCAAGTACACTTCCTATTTTCATTAGATCACCTATCAGAGGTTCAGTGTTGTTTCTTAGGTGTTTAATCTCAGAGGTGGTTTGAGATTTCCGTAATTGGCTAAGATCAATCACAATTTTATGAACATCAGATAGTTGAATCTTTTTTTCCCCAGTGATTTCATTCATTGCGTGTTCCTCTGGTTGCTTTTTGCTCCATCCAAATACCATTTGATATTATTATTTTATGGGGATTAAAAATGGTTGTACAACTAAAATTTAAAATTCATTAGATTTCAGGTTAGGGTATGAGAAAAACTGCTAAAAAATCATTCCATACAGGTTTGGTGAAAAAGACAATTGTAATTAAAGCATCAAAAGATAAAGTGTGGAGAAAAATTAGCAACATTGTAGGATTACCAACGTGGTTAGTTGACGTAAAAAAGACAGTTTACCTTTCTAAAAAGAAAAGAGATGTAGGGGCAATCAGATTAATTACATTTGCAGACGGAAATGAAATTGAAGAGCATATTGTTGCTTGGAAAAATGGAGAGTACTTTACATATATTGCAACTGATGGTTTGCCACTAAGGGCGTATGTTGCAACAATTTCAATAAAGGCAAAATCAAAGAAGGTTGTTCAACTAACATGGCAATCTTATCTTAATAGTAAAAAAATGTCTGAAAACCAGTTCTTAGAATTTCTTGTATTTATGGGTGCATTTTATGAGGCAGGGCTTGAAAATCTCAAAGTATTACTTGAAAAATAATAAAAAGATTTTCAGGTCAAAATGTAAATACGATTAATTAAGGAAAAAAATATGAGTGATATGAGATTTATCATAATTGGTATTGCATTAATTTTTGTAGGATTTATCATTCTTGCAGGATTTGGAGATAATTATCAAGTAGCAACTATAGAATCAAATGAGTTTGGAACTTGTTATGACTATTCTGATGAAAATGCACCAGTTGAAATCAACTGTTCAACAAAGATATTTGAACAGGCATTATTCTTTGCACTAATTATTGGGTTTATTGGAGCAGGAATAATAGCCTTAGTAAAAGGAGTGAGAGGAGATTGGGACAATAAAGTAAAACCAGAAGACATGGTTGGTCCCGGTAGAAGGGAAAATGAGGATTCAGATAAGGATTAGAGAAACAAGATTATGATGATTTTTTAGATTTTAGTTTCTGATAATCTTCAGGATTGTCTTCTTCCAATCTTTGAAAACATACTTCTTCATATGGCATTTTTTAACAGTTTACTATTAACAAATTTGCATTTAAGCTTGAGGAATGATTTGTACTTGTTTTAGGCATCAGATTCAATGATATTTTTCATTGTAACTGCCATCTCACTAATTTCTGATACTCTTTGATCAAACTGCTCATCAGTTATTTCATCAGGCTTGTTCAAAGTAATCACAACTTCAGAAAAATCACCATTAGAGACAACTCGCATTGGAACATTCCAAGAAGATTCATCATCAACATACTGATGATCTAAGATTCCAAGAGACTTGTTTTCATTGAATTTGAGTTGAGCCTTACCATGAGGACCAGTAAAAGACCACCACCCATTATCATTCATTTTTGCATCAGGCATCATCTTTGAGGGAATTTGTAAAATTGCATCAAATGCATCTCCAGTCTTTTTTTTCACAATAATGGAGACAACCCTAGATCTAATCACAATAAAAAAATTCAAACAATGATTAAAAAAGATATAGTATCAATCATAGGTATCAATACTTTGACTCTATTTGTTGAGAAATTCTTTAATTTTCTTTAGATTTGTAACATTTGATTCATGAAACATTACCATAGATTCAGACAGAGTGCTGGGCAAAATAGTTTTTAGATTATTAACTAACTCATCTCCACTAGTAATCATATTATCAATAAGTTTTTCGATCTCATTTTTCTCATCAGCCATTTGAATTAGATAGAAACTAATCTTAATTAAATGATACAAAATGTTAACTAATTTTGAACTTAGGCGTGTTGGAGTTTAGAATCTAAGAATTATCTTTTATTGATTGTTTTTTCTTCTTTGTTTTGGATTTGTTTGAAGTTTTACTCATAACC
>LFEY01000001.1 GCA_001510275.1 Thaumarchaeota archaeon casp-thauma3 | reverse complement strand
TGGTGTTGGTTCAGGTTCTGGTGTTGGTTCAGGTTCTGGTGTTGGTTCAGGTTCTGGTGTTGGTTCAGGTTCTGGTGTTGGTTCAGGTTTAGTTCGAGAATCAAATTCAGATAAAATGTCTTCTGCATCTTTTGATTTTTTAGGGTCACTCAATTTTTAATTCCTTTTATAATGAAGTTTTTACTCGCTTTTATTAATTTTTAAGGTCTTGTCCTTGAAGATAGTCTTCAAATAATTTTTCAAGTTCATCATCATTAGTACATTTTGTAATTTGCTCTACTAGATCCTCTTGTTCAATTTCATAACAATTTAAGACGTCTTGTGAATCTTTGAAAATCAAAATTGCCTTGTTTTTAAATATACAATGGTAGAGTTTTTCTTTTTCCATTTTCTCGGGTTTTAAATTTAGGCCATTTTCATCTACAGATACAGGATAATCCATGAAACCAGTGATGTTGTTTAGTATTTAGATGCTGAAGGTCTTTATTCGTCAGTATTTTTTATAAGGTTAATATTTCAGGTTCAACTCCACAGGGATTCAGCCACCAAATTGGGGATAGAAATGGACGCAGATAGACATGAATTATTTTAAAATCTAAATTTCATTTTCTGCCATTAGACACACTTTCCTAACTTTGCTTCTGCATTTTATTATAATATGAGATGACTAGTTGTTAATCACAATTACACTTGTGTTTGTCATTTGGATTACAAATTTTACAATCCAACAGGCATTTGTTTTCAGGGCAATAGCTACAGAACTGTTTCTTTTCTGTGGAATTCTCCAACATTATTCTTTTCGCACTCATGTTACAAAAGAGTTATTCTAGATTCCAATCTGTAGAGACTTGAATCATTTTTGGGAATAATTTAAGATTCACTTCAAAGTGTAAGTTCAACACATTAACAAATCAAATACACAAGGTTACTCATAGATATCTAGATGAATACACAATATAGTAATAATCAAAAGAATTCAGAAAGTTATTGGAAACAAGAATAGTTTTCCACATAGATTTTGATTATTTTTATGCTCAATGTGAAGAGGTCAGATCTCCTGAATTAAGATCAAAACCCGTATGTGTTTGTGTCTTTTCAGATAGAGGGGGAGACAGTGGTGCTGTTGCCACAGCAAATTATACTGCAAGAAAATATGGAGCTAAATCAGGAATACCCATAAGTTTTGCAAAAAAAAGACTTGAAGAAAGAAAAGATGCAGTTTTCTTACCTGTAGATTTTGATTACTATACAGAGATGTCTGAAAAGGCAATGGAGATAATAAAAAACAATGCAGATATTTTTGAATATGTTGGAAGAGATGAAGCATATTTAGATGTAACAAAAAGAGTTGAAGCAAATTATAAAAATGCAAGTCATCTTGCTCAACAAATTAAAAATTCAATCAGAGATAAGATAAAACTTAGTTGTTCCATAGGAATTTCACCAAACAAGTTAATTTCAAAAATAGCATCAGATTTTAAAAAACCAGATGGCCTTACAGTTGTAGAACCAAATAAGATTGATGCATTTTTAGAACCATTAAAAATCAGAGTAATACCAGGAATTGGAAAAAAGAGTGAAAAGCGATTTTCAGAAATGAATCTAGAAACAATTCAAGATATTAAAAAATTAGATGTTTTTACTCTGAACAAAGAATTTGGTAGAAAGAGTGGAACTTACATCTACAATGCAGTAAGGGGGATATACAATGAACCAGTTAAAGAAAGAGAAGCCAGAATACAATATAGTAAAATTATGACTTTGAAAAAAGATTCAAAAGATTATCAATTTTTATCTGAAAATCTAACAGAATTATGCAAAGAAGTACATGATGTTGTTAAGAAAAATAATCGAATGTTCAAATCAATTGGAATACACTTTGTTCAGTCAGATTTATCAAACAAATCAAAATCAAGAATGCTAAGAAACCCAACTCTAAATCTCAATGAACTGCAGAAAAACGCTACCCAATTACTAAAAGAAGCACTAGAAAATCAAACGATTACAATTAGAAGATTAGGGGTTAAAGTTACCGAACTTTCAGAAGTTCAAGGGCAAAGCGACATTACAAATTATTTCTAAGAGCGTTTTGGATTATTTCTCTAGTTTCTTGAGACGCCTAGATTCTATTATTATAACAACTAAAATGAATGCAAATAGCCACGGTAAGAACATAATTTCACCTGCAATTTCGTGATATGCCTGCCATGCCTCAGGATCTGTAGTGACTTTTAGGGCATACCATGATAATGAAAAAATTCTAATTAAATTAACAATAATTGTACCAATAATTCCTAAAACAAAATACACAACTTTTCTACGTCGAGGAATGTTCATCTTTAACATGAATGCCCCAATTACCAAAGAGAAGATAATGATACTATGAACACCTGCAGATGGCCAAAATACTTGTAAAGCCATTGAACCATGATCACCACGTAAGAACATCACATTGTCTTTAGCTACTGCAGTTCCAAGATCAAATAGGGTAACTAACCAAACATTTGCTTGAACAAAGTATGGAACAATGTACTGTAATGGACCAAGAGTGTCATATGGGAAAAACGCATCAAGTGAAAGAATTATTGCAGTTCCAGTTAGAAAGATAGGTCCTGCAGGTGCAATTCTAATCCATCGTTTTCCAAAAAATATACTTAATCCTACAACAATAAAAATCGCCATTACGATAAAGTCCCACATCCAGGTCCAAGAAAAGATTAGTTGTACATCAAATTGTTCTGCAGATTCAATAATGTAATCTCTTAATCCATGTTCTAATGAAATTAGATACAAAATGGTGAGTGTCGATAGAGGAATTACTGCAACTAATCGTTTTTTTGAAATGATAATTTTAAGCCCAATTAGTTCAGCTACTATAAAGACTAGTCCAAAAAGATAACCACCTCGTCCTTCATTCCAACTCAAAGATATAGAATCAGGATATGCAGCCATTGCAAAAAGAATTGGGCTGGCAATGATCAAAATTCCAATTATAAGATTCCAATTCTGCATTATGTTTAACCTAAAAAATGGCAAATAAATATCTCAACTTTACAAGGTTTGAAAATCCACTAAGGTAATAATACAAATTTAGAAAAGATGCTAATCTTCTGAATCTTCGATTTCATCAGCTTCTGGATCTCTTCTACTAGGCCTAATTGGAACATAAATGAATGTCACATTACTAGTTCAAATGACTCAAAGATACATTCCAAGGTTACAAAAATTTACCTAATTGGTGATTTCTAATGCATTAAGGTCAAGGATTAATCTTACATTCAACTTTGAGGGATTTTACAGTTGTAAAATATGTAACAACTAGAATTGCAATTGCAATTATTCTAATTGGAGTTTCATAATTTGTAAGAAATGCAGTTGCAGTAGCCCCCACAGAACCAAAGGTAGAGATTATTGCAAATCCAACAGGTCCACAGCTACATGCACCAGCTACAGTACCAATAACTGAACCAAATATTCCCCCACCCATTTTTTGTTTTGAACTTTTAAGGATTTTTATTCGAAATATATTCATTGGAATAACTAATGCAGATAATGCTGAAATCACCACAATAAGGATAAATCCAAACTCACTTCCAGATGGAAGATGACTAACGATATAAGGTTCTAGAAAAATATATTCAGATAATATCAACAACCCAATCATCATGGATGTAAAAATTATAAATGATAAGACTAGATATTTGAAATTAGAATATACAAGTTTGATTGTTTGTACCATTAGATTATAGATCCAATATTTGTTTAAAGACTGAAAAAGGTTGTGCTCCACTAAGTTGTTGTTGTCCATTAGAACTTACAATAAAGAACCCAGGGGTGCCACTTACACCATTTTCTCTGGCTTGTTGTATGTTATACTGTACACGTTTTGAATATTTTTCAGAATCAAGACAACTTTCAAACAATTCCATATCAAGACCTAAGCTAAATGCAAAAGCTTTGAGTCTTTCAGAATTTGCCCAACCGCCATCAATTTTTGGTTCTTGAGAATTGTAAAGAAGATCATGATATTCCCAGTACATTCCTTGATCTTCAGCACAATAAGATGATTGAGCAGCCTTTGGAGAATCTTTACCTAAAAATGCTAAATCAACAAAAACTAGATTTACTTTTCCAGTTTCAATATAATCGCGAGTTATTGCAGGTTTTGTATTATGAAACCAGTTATTGCATTGATGACATTGATAATCACCAAATTCAACAATAGTAATTGGAGCAGAAGGATCACCTAAAATTGGTGAGCCCATAGCCGTAGAAATAGAACCATGTGTTCGCCCCATGTCAAGATTTACAGTTTCAAGAGAAGTTGATGAATATGATGCAATTATTCCAACAATAATTGCTACGATAATGACGCCTATAATTACGCCTTTTTTATTCATAAACTAAAACAGTAAAAATCAGTTAAAAAAACTTATTCCAAATTACGGGAAGGATTTTGTTTAAACAAATTTACAAACTTTGAGATTACAGTATCAATTGGACATACCTCACAAGTAACACTTGATGAATGGTTATCAAAATGCTTTTGAAATTTTTCTCGGGATTCAAAAATCAAATCACATTTTTCACAATAAACCTTTGTTATGTTATGTTTTGATAGTTTTTTCACAATCAATTTCTGTGATTAGTGCTTATAAAGATCCTGTTAAAAATCAGCATATAAAAAATACAGAACATCATAACAGAGCCTTTTGGGCTATTAGTGTGAAATATTAAAAAATAAAGAAAATAAAATTTTTAAATGAATTTAAAGATAATGTATTCGCATGTGAGTATTAAGTTCAACTTCATATCTTGTTACAAATCCACAGTGGGTACATGAAAACATTTCAGATTGCTGTACAGTATCTCTTTCTATAATTTTACCAGAAATGGATTTTATTCTTATAGTTTCATTATTAGATATTACAGCAAAATTACGGCCTTCTCCAATTGAATCCAAAAATTCTTTGATTGAAGTAATAACTGTATTAGTATCAATTGTTTCATCATCATCTAAAGTAGAAAGAGTGAATTGATGATGTTTTAGAGTAGGAATAGCTGCTGCTTGGTCTGAGACATAAACGAGTAATTCATTTTTTATTGATAAAACATCTCTGCAATCAATGGTAAGCATGAAATTTCAGAGTCAAATCAGTATTTTAGTTTAACACTGATTTGAAAATGATTATTATGGTTTGATATAGTAAATTATGATAGATGGGAATTTCAGAAACCTTTGGAATTGAGAAAGATCATGGAGAAGAAGTTATTGTATGGCTAAATGAACAATCAAAATCTCAAGGTACAAAACTTGAAGCAAGACTGTACGGATATAATGTCTCTACCAAAAATTTTGGAGATTTTGAAATGTTTTCATGGATTGGAGATGTTCAAATTGCAAGAAAATTGATTATCAAAGCAAGTAAAAGATTCAAGATAAAAGTTATTGAAGGAGGATACAAACCAATAGAAAGTGTGTTTAGAATGAAAAAATTTGATTATGCAAAAGTCAAAAGAGGAGATAAAACAATAGGACAGTTAGAATTTGCAGTATCAAGAGTTGGAAACAATCAATGGGAAATTAAAAATGAAGAACGACATTAAAATCATAATTTTATGGAGTAAATAAAAATGACAAGAGTAGGAATTATTGGACTTGGAATGTTAGGAAATGCAGTTGCATTACATTTGCTAGATTCAGGTTTTGAAGTAACAGTATACAATAGAACAAAAGAAAAAACAATACAAACAAAAGAAAAGGGTGCTAAAGTTGCAACATCACCAAAAGAAATTGCTGAAAATTCAGAATTAGTAATTATAGTTGTAAAAGATGCAAATGCAGTGAAAGAAATTTCATTTGAAAAAGATGGAATCATAGAAGGAAAGCATGAAAAATTAATTGTTGCAGATATGAGTACTATTGATCCATCAGAATCCAAAAATATTTCAAAAAAATTTCAAGAATATAATATCCACAAGTTAGACATACCAGTAATGGGAGGACCAAATGTTGCCATATCAGGAGATTTGGTCATGATGGCATCAGGGAATAAAGAAAGTTTTGATCATTGTAAAGATGTCTTTGAAAAGATTGCAAATAAAGTGTTTTTTCTAGGAGAAAGTGGGGTAGCTCATTCGGTTAAACTAGCCATGAATCTGCAAATAACCATGCTTGCACTAGCATTATCAGAAGGAATTACTCTTGTTGAAAAATCAAATGTTGATCCGAAAATTTTTCTTGAAATTTTAAACTCTACATATTTCAAAACAGGAATGAGTGAAAAAAAGGCATACAATATGATTGAGGGCAAATATGATACAACATTCACACTTGCCAATTTAAAAAAAGACATTAGTACAATGACAGGGGCTGCAAAATCTTTAGGAATTGAACTCCCAATGATCAAAAAAGCAGAAGAAGTGTATGAAAATGCCATCAGAGAGGGATTTGGAGAAATAGACTATACAGGAATTATTGAATATATCAAAAAAATTAATGAACCTAAATAAAATCAAATTTACGAACAGATCTAAACAAAAATTCTATAAGTTACGATAATAATATGATTTTATGCGATTAAAGGACAAAGTTGTAATCATTACAGGTGCATCAAGTGACATAGGGAAAGGAATCGTAAAGAGATTTTCTGAAGAAGGTGCAAAAGTTGTTCTAGTTGCAAGAAATTTAGAAGGATTAGAAAAAGCCAGAAAAGAAGTAGGAAATGAAGAGTTAACTGTATCAATAGCATGTGATTTGACAGATGAGTCACAAACATTGCAAGCTGTAAATCAAATTATGAACACATATGGTAAAATAGATATTTTAGTAAATAATGCAGGAACAATTAATGATCCTGTACATTTTCATGAGATGCAAGATTCAGAAATTAAAAAACTCATTGATGTAAACTTGTTAGGAGTGTTTCACATAACAAAGGCAGTACTTTCAAAAATGTCAGATGTTAAAAGCGGGTCAATTGTAAATATTGGTTCTATTTCAAGTGAAAGAGCAATTCCAAGAGTTCATTTGGCAGTATATTCGGCTACAAAGGCGGCAATTGCGATGTTCACAAAATCAATCGCAGTAGAATATGCAAGAAGAAATATCAGATGTAATTGTGTAAATCCAGGAATTATTAATTCAGGAATGATAAAACCATATCTTGATGACCCTCAAGCAAGAAAAGTTCTAGAAGAAAGACTGCCACTTGCAAGAATAGGAGAGCCTGAAGATATTGCAAATGCTGCACTTTATTTAGCATCAGATGAGGCAAATTGGGTTACAGGGACCATTTTAAATGTGGATGGCGGTAAAACTGCTTCAGAAGGATAATTATTTTTTTAAGATGAAGAAACACCAGTATTTTTTTTCCTAGAATATACACGATAACTTAGTCCAGTAATTATCATAATAATTCCAGTAACTGCGGACCACATTACAAAAGAAGTGATTTCAGATTCATCCATAGTAAATTATGAATAACTAAACATCTAAAGTTTCGGTTCATGAATACTTTGAATACATAATTTTTACGACAGGGTCTGAAACATCTAAATAGATTTGATACGGAATGGATTTGTGCCTCAGATCATATGTCCTGATTGTGGAAAACGCCTATTTCATGAAAATGAAACCACATTAAAGATAGAAGAGACAATTCATTCAAAATTCTGTAGAAAAGAAGAAGGAAAAACTCACAGTTACATGCATAGAGACCCCGCACATATGGAAACTTTTGATTCAGAAAGGGAAAATGACACAGTAGGTAATGCTATTTTGAAAAAATAACTCCTACAACTACCTCAAAATTATATTCTAGGCAAACTGATTCAAGTTAATTGACAGAAGAACATCATTATGATTTAGTAGTTGTAGGGGGAGGTCCAGCAGGATCATCTGCAGCATTAATGGCTGCAAAAAATGGAATTAAAGTAGCACTGCTTGAAAAAGAAAATTCAATTGCAGAGACAGTTAGAACCAGTGGAGTAACATGGATTCAAAGTGTTAAAGAATTTGGAATTCCAGATGATTGTTTTAACCCAATTAGAAATTTTTCATTTTGTTCACCAAATAATGAAATTACTATTAGTGATTCTATTCCAAGGGCAGTAGTATTAGATGTTAGAAAAACATATCGGTGGTTAGCACATGAAGCAAAGAAAGCAGGGGCAGATATTTTTCTTAAAATCAATGTTAATGAAGTTATCAAAAATGACAAAGGAGATATTGTTGGAGTGAGTGGGGTTGGACCTGAAGGAAAAATAACATTTCATTCCAAAGTAGTAATTGACGCAAGTGGATTTTCTTCAACAGTCTGTAAAGCAATGGGTTTTGTAACTCAATGGAAAAGGTTCGGAGTAGGAGCAGAATATGAGGCTAAAGTAGAGAATGTAGATTCTGAAACATGGTGGTTAATGGTAGGACAACAATATTCACCTGCAGGATATGCATGGATTTTCCCTTTAGGAGACAACATTGTAAGAATTGGAGTCGGAGTTGGAAAACCAGAATCAGATGTTGATCCAACACAAAGACTCAAAGAATTAGTTGAAACAAAACTAGGTCCAATTAAAAAACTAGGAAAAATAACCCCAATAGAATTTCATTATGGATTAATTCCAAATGATGGGTTATCAAGAAAGACAGTCTTTAACAATTTGATACTTGTAGGAGATTCAGCTGGACAAGCAAATCCACTTGTATTAGAAGGAATTAGGTACGCAATAAAATTTGGCAGAGTAGCTGGAAAAGTGTCATCAGATGCCATAAAATCTGGAAAGACAGATGAATCAGCACTTTATCCATATGAAGAAAATTGGAGAAAAGAGATTGAATCAAAAATTAATTCTGCTGGAAAAGTTCAGGATAGATGGATTGGATTAACAGATGAAGAATGGGATAAAGAATTAGATATTATCAAAGAATTAAAAGCTGAAGAATTTCTTGATTTCATAAAAGCAGATTTTGGGCTATCTAACATGATTAAATTAGCAACACATCACCCAAAACTTGCAGTAAGACAACTCTTCAAATTAGTAAAAAGGGAAAAATAATCATGGATGAAGTTAAGAAGACGTTTGATATATGGGCTCAAAATGGCAGAGCAGAATTAATGGAAAAAGAACACGGGAATAATGTCTCAAAAATTTTACAGGTCATACCATTTGATAAACCATTTACATTTCTTGATGTTGGCTGTGGCAATGGTTGGGTAGTAAGAAAAATTGCAAAAGAAAGTAATTGTAAAAAATCAGTAGGAATTGACAAAAGCAAAAAGATGATTATCCAAGCTAAAAAGAAAAAAGAAAATATCAAAGAAATGTTTGTTCATACTGATGTTGAATCTTGGGATTACAAAGGAAAATTTAATTTTATTTTCTCAATGGAGTCACTTTACTATGCAGACTCGATTGAAGTAGCACTTGAAAAAATATACAAGTTGTTGAAACCTAATGGAGAATTTTTTTGTGGAACAGACTTTTACACAGATAACAAGGCAACTGTAAGATGGGTAGATATTATGAAAATACAGATGCATCTTCATTCAAAAAAAGAATGGAAAAAATTGTTTCAAAATACAGGATTTAAAGTGAAAACAAAACACATCAAAGATTTGAAAAATAAAAAGAAATGGAAAAGAGAATTTGGGACTTTATTCATAACAGGCACAAAACCTGAAAAGTAAAACTCAAATGCAATCAATGAATAGAATTTCTATGTGAGCTGGAGCACGACACGCTGCTACGGCAGAGGAAACTCCTCCCTCCATACAGGAAATGTGATCTGGAGATGGATAATCAGAGATGATTGGCAACGGAACAGAAAAAAATCCAATATGGCGCACAATGATGGCGAAACCTGAGATTTCCATAAAAGGAATGAAAAAAGCCGACCCACATGGAGCAAGGCCAAACAGAACTCAAAGTTCCTGTACTAAGTTCAGGTAGGCTGCAAAGCGAAATATCGTGAAAACAGAAGGAGGGTTACTCCCAGCACACATAAATTTTTTTGAAAAATTTCTTAAAATTTTAACTCATTGAATGAGCTTGTTCTTTGCAAATTTTGGCATTACATTTGCATGATCCATCACAAAGACAAGAGCCTTGCATTTCACAATCACATTCAGAGCCAATTTCAGCAGATGCAGCACACCCACATGCTGCCTCTTGAGCTGTAGGAATAGATGTTTGAGGAGGTCTATGTTGTTGAGTTTCCTCATAAACACTTCTGGTTTGTTGATAATCAGTATCATCTATTAATTGCGCCTCACCTCGATTAGTTTGATAGCCACCAGATGATGAACTAGTTGTATAACCTACCAGTCTACTAGGATCAATTCCTTGTTGACCTTGTGCTTCCTTTTTGAGGGATCTGCTACTGAAAATAAAGAAACCAATTCCTGCAATAGCTGCCATTCCAGCCATACCATAAACTATCATGATTGGAAAGCCACCAGTTGAAGTTGTTGCATACCCCGCAGGAGAAGTTGGGGTTACACCTGCAATTTCAAGTCCATCTAATACATCTAATGCACCAAAACCAATTATTGCAAGGTTAGCTTGATCAGAAGATTGTACACTTCTAATAACATATTTTTGGTCAGATACTATTTCTGCTTCAAAGACTCTTTCAACTTGTCTTCCTTCTCTCAGACTACTTTCCCCCATAGTCCAGCTAGAAACGACAAATCCTGAGATGCTTTTATCTAATCCAAATGTTCCAGCATCTACATTGATTCCTGTTGGATCAAACAAAAAGTGCCAGTTTGTTAGTGGTTGCGCTAAAATATACTCTGCATTAATGAGATTTCTACTGAGAACTTCTTCTGCTTTAGTTCCAACAAGGAATGTATAAACTGCAGGTTCCTGATCTCGAAGTAAATTTATTGGAATATTAATTTCCACATCATCAATTACAACATCACCGTCAGCAGTTAATCCCCTCCAACCTAAATCAATTAAAGTTCTTTGAGTATCTTTTGTAATTACATAATCAATTAATGTTCCTTCTATGAGTACTCTATAATCAACAGATGTATTGATGTTTCTTGCTTTAAGATGAAAATCATAAGAGACATTCAAGTCTGAAATTCTTGCTTGACTTCCATCGTCAGCAATTCCTCGATTTAGTGCACCTATTAGTTCTTGAACTCCAGGATTTGATGAATCAGCAGTGCCAGATACAGTCCATTCTTTTCCACGTAATTCATCAAATAGATTTCCACCATTTGGATATTCAATAAAGACAGTTTTTTGATAATTCACACTAAATGGAGATGAATCATTATTAGGGTTAATTCTAGCATCTAATTGGGCAGCCCAAACAGGAGTACTTGTTCCTATAATAATGAGACCTGCAAGCAGAACTGTTAAAATCATAGCCTTAGACACGAAAAAAAACATGGGGATTAAAGTAATAAACTTATCCAAATAATAGATCGCTATTTTCTGAAAAAGTAATATTGAGTGTTGCAAATAGACTTTACAGTTTTAGGAGAAAATGGTATGATTACAGTTTTAGCAGGTGGGACAGGTTCAGTTAAGCTAGTCAGAGGTCTAGTTTCTCAAGAATCCAAAGTTAACGTAATTAGTAATGTGGGAGACAATTATTGGCTGTATGGACTCTATGTATGTCCAGATATAGATACTATTGTTTATGGTTTAGCAGATTTACTTGATCAAGAGCGAGGATGGGGAGTTAAAAAAGACACATTCAACTTTTTACGTCAAATGGAAGTTTTTGGAGAAGAAACTTGGTTTAGAATAGGAGACAGAGATGCTGCAACACATTTGATTAGAACAAATATGCTAAAGAACGGAAAAAATCTAAGCGACATTACAAAATGGATGTGTGAGAAATTTGCAGTAACTGCAAATATCATACCAGTTACAGATAACAGTATTGAGACAAGAATAACCACAGACAAAGGAGACTTGCATTTACAAGAATATTGGGTAAAGCATAGAGGGAAAGACAAGGTTGAAGGAATTCAGTATGTTGGAGCAGATAAAGCTCGTCCAAATCCTGAAGCTGTAAATGCAATACATGATGCAGAAATGATAATTATAGCTCCAGGGAATCCGTTAACATCAATTGGTCCAATGCTTCAGATTAAAGGAATTAGAAAAGAACTATCAAAGATAAAGAAAAAAGTAGTAGCAGTTAGTCCATTAATTGGGGATAATGCGATTAGTGGACCTACAGCAACATACATGCAGGCTGCAGGGATAGAATCAAACGCATATGGATTAGCAAAGATGTATTCTGATGTTTGTTCTAATATTATAGTAGATACTAAAGATAGAGCACTCGTAAAGAAAATTGAGAGTTTGGATATGAAAGTGTTTGAAACAAAAATTACTATGAAAGATAAATTAGCTGAAGACGCATTAGCAAATTTCATATTAAAACAAGTTCACGTATAACTTGAAAATAGCTGCAATAATTCCTGTAAAGACTTTCTCTAACGCAAAGACTCGTTTAGATTTATCTCCACATCAAATAGAAGACTTGTGTGAAATAATGTTGGAGGAAATTTTACACACAATATCAATATCACCACAAATTGAAAAATTAATTATAGTAACAAAAGAAGAAAAAGCAATTGAAATCGGAAAAAAATTTAACGCAGTTATCATAATTGATGAAAAAGAAGAAAGTGTCAATAGTGCAGTTGCACTTGCAGACAGGTATCTTTTAGAGAACGGTTTTGATGCTTCAATTGTATTTCCTCAAGATATTCCATACATCAAAACTCAGGATATTGACTTTATGTTAAACTACATGGCTCCACCAAATTTTGCAATAATTGTGCCATCAAGGAGATTTGATGGCACTAATGCACTTGTAAGAATGCCTATAGATCTTATGGAGACTCATTATGATGAGGATAGCTACAAGATTCACATGAATACTGCCAAAGAACACACACTAAATGTTGCAATGGTTTTTGTAAAAAGAATCATGTGGGATGTAGACAATACTGAAGATTTGGAATTTCTACTAGAGCAAAATGAAAAGCCTCAGATTGCAGAAAAAATTAGAAAAATTGTAGGAACAAACTAAATTAATTCAGCAAAAAAGTAGCAAAAAGAGTATTTTACGTATAATATCATCAACAGACTTATAAGTAATGAATTAGAAATGGTTAAATATTATCATAAAAGGTTTTGGTGAATATAAAAATGGTGAAAACAGTAAATCCAAAAGACAAATGCCCTAGATGTGGACAAGTCTCTCTAGTTACAGATGCCAATACAGGAGAAAATTTTTGTGGAAAATGTGGATTTGTAATTACTGACAAAGTAGAAGAATCAGGACCAGAATGGAGATCATTTTCAAATGAGGGTGAAAACAAAAGTAGAGCAGGAGTTCCAACGTCACTTGCTATGCATGACATGGGATTAGCAACTGTCATCAATCCTCAAAATAGAGATGCAACTGGAAAACCACTTACAGCAGCTATGAAAAGTACAATTGAACGACTTAGAACTTGGGATAGTAGAAGTCAAGTTCATGAACCAGTAGATAGAAATTTTCGACAGGCATTTAGTGAGTTAGATAGACTAAAAGACAAACTTGCAGTAGGAGATTCAGTTATTGAAAAAGCAGCATACATTTACAGAAAAGCACTTGAGAAAGGACTTGTCAGAGGACGTTCTATTTCAGCATTAATTGCATCAGCATTATATGCAGCATGTAGAGATACAGAAACTCCTAGAACATTAAAAGATATTGGACAAGCAAGTAACATTAAACGAAAAGATATTGCTAGATGTTATCGCCTATTATTAAGAGAATTAAATTTAACAATGCCAGTAGTTAATCCAGTTAATTGTATTTCAAGAATTGCAAGTAAAGCAGGATTATCTGAAAAAACAAAAAGAAAAGCAACAAAAATTCTACAGACTGCAGAAGAACTTAAAATTTCTGCAGGTAAAGATCCAATGGGATTAGCAGCTGCAGCACTTTATGTTGCATGTGTAACAAATGGAGAAAACAAAACACAACGAGATGTAGCTGAAGCAGCAGGAGTAACTGAAGTTACAATTAGAAATAGATACAAAGGCTTGAAACTAGCCTTAAATCTCTAAATCAGATACTTTTTGAGAATAAAATCTACTAATAATCAATATAGAAATTGATAATGCGCCTGTGATTAAGAATAATAGTTCTAATGAGGACATCAGTGAATGAGAAAATGCATCCTCAATTGAAATAAAATTTAACTGAGAAATGAAATTTGCATATGAAAATACAAAATAATTTGTAGCCCAATGTATCAAAAGTGAAGCAACAAAACCATATCTAAGATATACCCATCCTAGAATAATTCCACTTGCTGTAGCTTGAGCAAATTTACCTTCACTCCAAGATTCACCTAAGGCAACATGTGCAAATCCAAAAATAATTCCAACAAAAATAATCAAAAAGATTGCTTTTTTAGAATCTTGAATATCTAAAATACCTGGACTCCATAAACATTTGATAAAGTATTTCACAGAAGACTTGTGAGAATAAATAGCAAACAAAGGAATTCCAATTAAGATTAGACGAAACCCAAATTCTTCGACCAATGGGGCAAGACTGACATAAAAAAATTGAATTAGATCATTGTCAACAAAAGGAGGAACAGTTGCAATGTCAAATTCCTCTTGAACAAAATTAATCAATAACGAAATTAAAATCAAAATGGAAAGCCATTTTATTACACCAATCATGTAGTTTGACTGAGTGGGATATTTTCCAAATGATATAATCGATGAAAGTGATTTCAAAAAGGCATGTTTTGGACCTAAGATTGCAATTACAAAAATTATAACATAAAAAGTCCACAATGCAACAAATGCATCACCAATACTGACATCAATTGGGGCATGATACATTTCAGTTCCATTAAAAAGTTCTAAATGAGTAAGAGGATACTCATAATTTATGTCACCCCCAATTTCACTTTCAAAAACAACAAAAATCCCTATTGGAAATGAAACAAGAAGTAAACCAAAAATTACAGATGACAATGCAGTGAAAGGAATTCCAAGAGATTGTAAAATTTTGTTTGAATTTTGCAATTTGTTCTAATGTAGTTCTATACTATCTTCAGTAAATCCTAATCCAATTAAAGTATCTTTGATGGTATCTCTATGATCACCTTGTAAGAAGATATAACCTTCTTTTGCAGTTCCGCCACAAGCGTATTTATTTTTGAGTTCTTTGGCAACAGATTCTAAATTGTTTAGTTTAGGATCTAATCCTTCTATCATAGTGCCCTTTTTTTTAAATCGTCTAGTTTCTAATCGAATTATAATTTTTGTACTGTCTTTGGCAAGTTCACCACAAGCACACAAATCTTCTGGAAGACCACATATATTACAAATTACTGCCATTCGTTCGAAATAAATTCAATTATACGCACTATTAAGCCTTGTTTGGATATCAATTAGAAATTAAAAATAATTGGATTTTTTAGATAGAAAATTAATGAAAACATATGTCAAAAGATCTCACAAAAAAAGCTGCAGAAATGTTGCTAAAAGGTGCAACATTACTCAGTGAGCATTGCCCATATTGTACAGGGGTGAGAGTAATGAAGGATGGATACGCATTGTGTATTAATTGTGGGCGAGAGCCAGAAAAAAAAGACATTCCAAAAGAAAAAACACAGCAAAAGACAAAATCATCTTTAGAAGAAATTCTGGAAAAAAAGATGGAATCTTTATCAAAAGAACTTGAACATGAAAGCAATCATGAAAAGCAACAAGAGATTTTAAAATCGATTAATTCAGTATTAGAAACTATAGAAAAAATGAAGAATAAATAATAAGGTTTTTATGTTAAAATCCGTGTTTTCGAATTATAATGAGCAGTAAAAAGAAATCAGCACCACTTCCAGCATCAAGTGGCGGTCTCATGAGATTCTTTGAAGATGAGACCAAGGGATTTAAAATAGATCCAAAAATTGTAATATCAATTCCTATCAGTTTAATTGTAGTTTCATGGGTAATTGACATCTTTCTAGCTCCGTAAAAAACAATGCAAAAAACTCCAGATGATGTTTCAAATATACATAACAGGTTTTCCCTTACTCTAGTTAATCCAGGATCACATTATTTTTCATTAGTAGGTTCACTAGTAACTGCAGCAGTAATTTCACTGACGATATATTTTGGATATTTGAATAATTTAGTTGCTGATGAAATTTGGTATAAAGTTCCAATAGTTATTGGGGTATTAGTATTAACACAACTACTAGATGCTAGATTTACAAAGAAAAAAGAATACTCAAAGTCATTACACTCATCCCTTTTTGGAAATATGTTATTTGAAGCCACACTTTTAATGGGATTATTAGCAAGTTTTGTATTATCTAAAGAAACATCATTGTTCTTTGTAACTTTTGGAGTATTTCTTTTTGCTAGTTTTAGAATAGGCATCTACACTACAACTCTTGGAGCAGGTCTCAAAAAAGCATGGGCCATATGTTTTATTCAGCCATTAGCAATGTTTTTTGTGTTAATTCCACAAGATATGTGGTTTTCAACACTAAGTAACCCTATAGCATTAGGATATGGCATATCCTTTTTGATTATTGCAAGTGTATGGTCAGTACTTACAGATAGAGCAGGAAGACCAGGTATGGAAAGCACTCATAAAACTATTCAAGCATATCTTGCATCTCAAGGAAATGATTTTGCTGAAGCTGAAGAAATTATGGAACAGCGCTCAAGTGAAACAAAAGTATTCACTTCTCAAATAAAATTATCATCATCAAATGGTGAAACAGAATTTCGAATGGTGTTACCAGAAATACATCCTGGCCCATATCACCCAGTAGGGGGAAGCAACATACCATATCTAATTTACAAAAATTTAGCCTCATCAGCAATGATTATGCATAGTATATCAAATCATGCTCTAAATTTACCATCAAAAAATGAAGTTGAAAATTATCTAAAAAATTTAGAAAATAGTGAAGTCAAAGAAGAGGGGCTGAAATGCACAGAGCCAGTAACAGTTCAAATAAACAGAGCAAGGGTTACAGGATTACTGTTTGGAAATAATCCATTGTTATTTTTGTCATTATCTCCACATGGAATGGAAGATATTCCAAGTTATATGAAAACAGAAATTGAACAATATGCAAAAAATCGAAACTATACCAGAATAATTACAGTAGATTGTCATAATGCTATGGGAGAAGAAATTTCAAAAGAAGATGGTGAAGATATGTTAAAGGCTGCAAAATCTTGTCTTGATACTCTAATTACAAAAGATAGTTTCCCAATTGAATTTGGTTATGCAAATTCTGATAATATGGATGTATGGTCAGAAGACTTGGGCATGGGAGGATTAGGAATTATTTGTTTTAAAATCAATAATAAAAAATATTTTCTTGGATGGGCAGATGCTAACAATATGGAAAATGGGGTAAGAGAGAAAATCACAGAGAACTTTGCAAAAAGAGATTATCAATTACTTGAGATTTGTACATCGGATACACATTATGCTCCAGTTAAAGCCAGAAACAGAAATGGGTACTATCAGTTAGGATTGATTACAAGTGCAGAAAAACTTTCAAAATGGCTATTAGAAATTGCAAAAAAGGCAGAAGCAAAAACAACCTCAGCAAAATTTGAAATTTTAGAAAATGAAACTAAAGTAAAAGTTATGGGACATGGTATCTATGAAGATTATTCAAAGGCACTTGATAATTCCTTAAAAATCACAAAGGGATTTGTGATAGGATGTGTTTTGTTTTTTATCACTAGCTTGTTCCTATAGTTTTAATCTGATCAATATTTCCATAAAATTCATCAATAAATGAAGAGAATTGTAAAATGGGCACAATTGGCACCTTCTCAATAAAATTAACTTTATCTTGATATAAAGTAACAATTACAGGCACAGCAATTGCTCCAGGGGTTTTTGCAACATAGTGTTTTGTTCTTTGAATCTGTTTTTTAACAGCAGTTGTCAATGATGAAGTACTGTAACGTTTCCAGTGTTTACAATCAATTAAAATTGCAATACCTAATCTAATACCAATAACATCAATTTCCATTCTAGGTTTAGTCAAGATCATATTCTTGATTATCGCAAAATCTTTTGATGCTAAAATTTCTGCAGTCAAACCTTCAAAATCTTTCCAATCTAATGCAACTGAAATTTCATCGATAAGAAAACCTTGTTCAAGTAATGCAACAGCAATTTTTAATTTATCACCATCTTCAAAATAATATGAATCGTCTTGTTTTGTTCCAATATTATTTTTTATAAATTCATCTAAAATTATTTCTGAGTCAATGAAATTCAGTTTTGTAACAGCAGAAAAATCCTTGATCGATATTCCACCTACAATAATTCCTTGTAATCCAATAATCATTTTAGGATGAATTTTCAATTGTGTATTTTGATTTATCTATATGATATAGGTTTTAAGAGATAATAACTTTAGAGTATCATAACATAGATTTTATTACAAGCGTTTTAAATTAGAATTATGGAAAAATTGCTAGTTGTCATACTAGCTCTTTCAATGGTAATGGTAATGCAAAATGAATCCTTTGCAGAAAAAAATACATTTTTTGATTCAGTAAAATTCATTCAATATCTAGATGAGAATACAGCATTAGAAGAAGTACGAAATGGAAATCTAGATGTGTACTATTATACAATTTCATCAGACAGATTAGAAGATAGTCAAGCAAGAGAAGGATTACAAGTTTTTGATTCGACAGGAGGATCATATAGCATTCTAATTAATCCTGCAGAATCTGAAGAGTTCAATCCATTTTCAAGTAAAGATATCAGATTTGCTCTAAATTATCTGATAGATAGAAAGTTAATTGTAAATGAGTTGATGGGAGGGTATGGTTCCTCAATTATTTCCTACTATGGACCATCAGATCCAGAATATCTCACAGTTATTGAACAACTAGAATCATTTAATTTCAAATATAATCCAGCACTTGCAGAACAAATTATCTCTAGAGTACTAAAAGAAAGAGGCGCAGAAAAAATTGATGACAAGTGGCAAATTGATTCAAAGCCAATAGAAATTACAATTTTTATCAGAAGCGATGATCCAGTAAGAAAATCAATAGGGGAGATTTTAGCAGTTGAATTACAAAAAATAGGCTTCACCATCAAAAAGGATTTCGGAGATCTAAACAAAGCATTTGTTGTGGTGTATGGCTCAAATCCTTCTGATTTGAAGTGGAGTTTATACACTGAAGGGTGGGGGCGTTCTGCATTTGTAAGATATGATTCTGTAGGATTAGGACAGATGTATTCCCCTTGGTTTTCAAACATGCCAGGATTTAATATTCCATCATACTGGAATTACAAAAATGACAGATTAGATGAACTTACTCAAAAAATATACACGGGTGGTTTTGAGTCAGTTGAAAAAAGATCACAGTTGATACAAGAAGCAGTTGTGGAAGGAGTCAATGAATCGGTTAGAATTTTTTTGGCAAGTAGAATTAATCAATATGTTGCAAATGAAAATGTCAGTGGAATAGTTAATGACTTTGGTGCGGGAGTTCCAAGTAGATTTACTCCCATTAATGCTAAAAGTAATAGTGATGAATTTGTAGTTGGTGTAAAACAAATCTATCAAGGAGCATGGAATCCAGTTATGGGATTAACTGATAGTTATAGTAGACATATTTGGGAAATTATTTCAGACCCAGGAACATTCAAGCATCCATTTACAGGAGAAACTTTTCCTGTCAGAGCAAAATGGCAAGTTGAAACTGCAGGGCCAGATGGAAAACTAAGTGTTCCTCAAGAGGCAAAAATTTGGAATCCATCATTGCAAAAATGGGAGAATGGCACCTCAGAGACACTCGCAACAAGTAAGGTAACATTTGATTTTGAATTTAGTAATTGGCATAATGGACAAAAAATGGATATTAATGATATTTTACACTCGCTATACTTCACAATAGAATGGGGAACTCAAACTGATGAGAATGATAGGACTTTTGACACAGAATTTACTCCAAGAGCTTCTCAGGTTATTCAAACAATAATTGGGGTAAACCCAATTGATGAGGATACAATTGAAGTTTATGTGGATTATTGGCATTTTGATGAAGGTGAAATTGCTGATTGGGCAGTGCTGTGGAGTTCAATGCCATGGGAAATTTCATCTGCAATGGAGAAAGCAGTAATAGATGGAAAATCATCATTTTCAAGATCTGGGGCTACAAGTAAAAATGTAAACTGGTTATCATTAATTATTCCAAAAGATGCAAATCTTATCAAAGATTATTTGCAAGAATTTAAAGATTCCAACTATATCCCTACACCATTAAAAGATAATAATCAAAATTCAGAATATTTTCAAAATAGATATGATTCTTCAATAAAATGGATTGAAGATAATAATCATGCAGTAATTAGTAATGGTCCATTTTATTTAAAATCATATTCCCCAGAATCACGAACAATAACAGTTAGTGCATTTAATGATGATTCATATCCATTTAAGATTGGGAAATGGGAAGAATTTGAAAAAGTGAAATTACCAATCATAAAAAATATAGAAATGAAAAATATCATTCAGAAAGGAGAAGAATTTGAAGTAATAGTAAAAACTGATCATTCAGATTCCATCTTATACTTTTTGACAAATAGTGAAGGGAAGATTATAGCATCAGAGACACTCAAAATAGATGAAAACAGTATTGCCATTAGCATACCTTCAGAAAATACAGAAAATTTAGGAATAGGGGCAAACAATATCAAGATATTTGCAATTTCAAATTCAGTGTTAAAGCCTGATTTTTACGAATCAAGTTTTATTGTAACTAATGATAAAACAGAATTGCCAACTAGTTTAACGGATAACATTGAATTTACGGAAAATAAATCAGAATACGGAGTTTGGATAATACCAATACTAATAATTATTGGAATAGTGATTTATCTTAAAAAGAGACGCCTATAACAACCTAAAATCTTTTAGAATTGATTCAATTTGGCCTTCATTTTTAAGTTTTGAGTATTCATCTAAGAGATTTTGATTAAGTTCATAGAAAGTATGTCCCCACTTGAATTTATCAAGTAATTCCAAACCTTGTTCTTTAAAACCCAAAATGAATAATGATGCAGCCAATGCTTCAACAGTAGTTAGTTTGTTTAGTTTTGAATAATTTACAGGATTTCCTGCAAGTAGTGGAGGGAGCTTTCGTTTGATGCCATTAAATTTTTTAGAGAATGCTTGATCCACTAGATTCCAAGAGCAGTCAATTCCAACAATAGAGTTAATCAAAGACTTGTCTTTAGGCAACAAAGTCTTTTCAGAAAAAGGATCTAAAACTAGTCCTTTATTGCCAATCTTTTTGATATTGTGGGCAAGACCAAATTTCACCATCTTTGCAGCTGTACATTTTTTTGGATCGTCCTGATAAAACATTAAAACTTGTAGCTTCACTTCATTTTAATTATGAAATGAATGGTATTTTGAATTTACTCTAGAGTTTTGTATGTAACTTTGTAGTAGAATCGTGAAACTTGATCATCTTTGAGTACCTCGACATTCCAATCAGTATCAGGCAAAAAGGCACCAGAGGATTCAGGTAGAATGCTGAATTTTTCTAGGCGTACATCTGGACCGCTATACCTCACATTGAGGCTAATTCCATCAACTTCAACAACATCATAAATTTGTCCTTGTTTTCTAGTAGATTCTTTAACTAAACAGTCAGCATCAGAGCCAATAATACAGATACCAGTTGCAGTAGAGACTTTGAGATTTACATTTGATTCATCTCCCCTTGAAGGAGTAATCAATGAACCAGAAAGAACTCTTGGTGCAATAGTTACATCATCAGTGGTTTTTTCCTTAGTAAGGATAGTAATTGTTTTTTCAGGGATTCGGTTTTCTTTCTCAATTATAGTATTCAATTTTGGAGTTGAAGATTTTTCAATTACTGCAAATTGAACAGATTTTGTTTCAAAATCAGCATCAACTGTTACTTCGTATAACCCAACTGCAGAGACAGAATTAGGAATTACAAATTGGTGAGTGAAAGAACCAGAAGGACTTGGACGAATTGAAGTTATAGAACCAGCATGTACTCCACAAATAAATGATCCACAATTGATCTTATTATCTGCTTTTTTAATAACACTTACATCAAATTTTTCAAGATAAATTAACTTGTTCGGTGCCCCCTTAATTATCACCACATCACCAGGATGATATTCTAATTTATCAGTAGATACTAAAAGAGATAAGGGTTCTTTAGAATTAAAAACAAAATCACTAACTACACTAAATGTTGCTTCAGATCTAACACTGTTGTAGATTGCTTTTACAGTATATGGCCCTTGCGTAAATATTGTAACAGGTAAATCAAATATACTTAAAAATTCACCACCTTGTTTTGGATAAACAGAAGATTCAAAGATTTTTGGGTATGGCCAATCTCCATCAAGTATTTGAATATGGACTCTATCTGGAAAAACTAGGCCTTCAACACCTTGTTCACGTTTGATAACATTTCCAATTACTTTTAATTTTTCACCAGCTTTATACAATGATTTTTCAGTAGACACAAAGAGAGGAGTAGAAGATAAAGAATCATGTTCTGGATCTGGAGAAACTTTGAAGAAAAGATCTTTATTCACAGAATCAGTAGCAACCCTGATTTTGTATATTCCAAAGTTTGATTTTATTATATTTCGTACCTCATCAGTTTTGATATTTTGATTTACTTCAGAAGCAGGAATAACCCAAGACCATGAGAAACGCTGTTTGTCAATAGATACACCAGTGTTAAATACAGTACCAACTGGCTTTGTCAATGAAATATCAGCATTTCGAGAACCAGTTGTAGGAATTATAGCAGTAAGATGAACAGTTTCACCTAGACCATAAACTTCTTTATCAAGGGAAATAATTGCTCCATCTTTCAAATTAAGTGGAGTGTTGATTGTAAAAGTTTTGGTTGAAATATTATCTAAATATTTAGCTTTTACAACATAGTTTCCTTCAGCAAAGATATTGTGGGCAACATCAATTTTTGTAGAATATTTTCCAGAAGTTTCAGGAATTGCTGTAAAATCTAATGCAACAACAACACCATTCTCCATTCTTGATTCTCCTTTTAGTTCTTTTGGTAAACCAAGAATTTCTAAAGGAGAACCATCTTTATGAGAAATAGAAATTTTAACAGAAGATGCAGTTCCATAACTTGAATTGCTAAGTGGGTTTTTGATGAATCCACTAACTATCATTGTATCACCAAGATCATAGCTTTCTTTATCAAAATTAATTGTTAATCCTGCATCAGAGACAACAAATTCATCAGGGTTTGTAACTACATGAATAATTTTAGTTATAGACCCAAGATCCTTTGAAATACTAATTTTATAATCGCCTAATCGAATTTGATCATTTGGAAGTTTGAAAGTGTAACTAAAAGAACCATCTCCCATGACTGTTATTGATTTTTTTATTTTAAATCCAGATACACTATCAGTAGTGGAAGTCACAATTCCTGATTGTTTTGTATCTATGATATTCAAATCCAATGTACCAACCCAAACTTGGTTTACTCTACCAGTGATTTTTACTTCATCACCTAAACCATATGCATCCTTATCAGTCCAAAGTGAAATTGGTACAGATTCTTTGATATCCTTTACTATTTCAAAAGTTGTTAAAGCAGACTTGTCAAAATATTCAGCAATAATCGTATAAGTTCCATAATCAGGATTTACAGTGGTAATGAAAACACTAGTTGCGAATTTACCGTTAGTTGGAAAGAGATTTCCATTATAGATTACTTTACCTTGAGAATTAGTAACGGTAAATTTCATGCCTGTAAAAGGGATAATTTCTGTAGCAAAACCAGTAATTGAAACTGTTTGTCCTGGAATGTATTGAGGTTTATCAGTAGCAATACCAAATGAGCCCTCTTCTTTTATTTTTTCTTCAATTAATTCATACCCTACTGAAAAATTTGTGTTTGTGGTAACACCAGCATAACTAACAGATACATCATAATTTCCTTCATTAACCCCAAGTACTTGATGTAAGCTAAGAGTAGTTTTATAATGTAAATTCAAATCAGGAAACAAAGTTACAGTTTTGTAAAAGTTAGGACCAGAAATAGTTACTACAATTGGTTCAGGTTTAAATTCTGGTTTTACAGGAGTCGCAACTTCAGAAACATTTCCTTCAATTATTGCTACTTCTCCAAATAGATAAGAAGATTTGTCTGATGAAATTGTTACAGTGATTTCTTTTGATTCTTGTGTTTCTAGTAATTTTCCATTTGATGAACCTGCTGTAGATTGTACAAACTTCCAATCATCAAAACTATCCAAGTTATAGCCATCATAAATTCTCTGCCAAGATGTAAAGCTATTTTGAATATCAGTAATCATAGGAGTTTTATCAATAACAATTCCATTTTTATCTCGAAGTTCAACGGATTCACCAACATCTGTAAACCATGAAGTTTGATAGGAATATGTCAAAAATTGACCTGATTTAATTATTGTATCATTAGGAATAGTCATTGATTTTTTGAGAACCGTTGTTGATGCAATTTTCCAACCGCCTAAATCAATATCAGAATCAGTAGGATTGTAAAGTTCAGCCCATTCAGATATAGATTTAGAATCATCTCCAGGAGGGTTAGTATCGACTTCATTAATTACAACATTATCAAAACTTGTTTGAGCATATGCAGGAATCATAATTCCTACAAGTAAGAATATAGAAAATACTAAAGATAGATTTCGATTCATTGCTTTTTCCTAATTTGATAGCCTAAAAGACTCATTTTAGAATGAAATTGAGGAAAAGTTGAGCTTGTTGTTAAAGTTGACCTCAATAGTATGACTTTTTTGTTAGGTTTCATGCTTAAAATTAGTAATTTTTTGCATATAGAGGATCCGTAGGAATCATTCCTAGGAATAGTCACAATTTGGACATTTCTTATGGAGTATTTTAGAGCCACACTCCATACAGATTCCTTCTCCTACATCTCTTTCAATTGATTGTTTTCTCTTTCCCACATACACTTTGATTCCAAAATACATGATTGTTACAATAACTACAGCAAAAGCAAGTCCTGTAAATGGAGTCAGACCAATCATAAAAAGCAAAAGACCCATAATCAAAAGGATGTCATGCCTCTCAAATTTCATAAAATCCAAATAATGAAGAATTGATAAAAACGTGCCGGAGCTCAGAGCCAATTAGTTTACTTCATTTCAAAGTCATTACTCTAACTCTTCTTCATTGCTCGGCAGTGATATTGTATAATAATTTGATAATAAGATAAGGGTTAGAGGTGGGACCGGCGAAATTTGAATTCGCGACCTCTGCGTCCCAAACGCAGAATCATACCAAGCTAGACCACGATCCCAGTAAATTTTAAAAGTTGCCCAATTTAAGCTTCACAGATAATCATTTTAAAGGCACTCAAAGGATCAAAAATGTGCAAATCGAGGATTACATCAAAGCAGGAAAGATTGCTGCAGAAGTAAGGGAAATGGTCAGAGTGAAAGACTGGATTGGAAAAACAGTTTATGAAATTTGTGAAGAAGTTGAAGGGGAGATTAAAAAAAGAGGAGTAAAATGTGCCTTTCCAGTAAATACCAGTATTAACGAAGTTGCAGCCCACTATACTGCAGAACCAAATGACCCAATTACAATCAAAGATACAGATTTGGTAAAAATTGATCTTGGTGTACAGATTAATGGCTACATTGCAGATACTGCAGTAACTGTTTGTTATGATGCACAATTTGATGGATTGGTTCAAGCAGCTGAAGAAGCATTAGGTAATGCAATGTCCATGATAAAATCAGGAGTAAAAGTAAGTGATATTGGACGTACTATTGAAACTACAATAAAACAAATGGGATTCAAACCAATTGCAAATCTTAGTGGACACTCATTAGGGCAATATACAATACATGCTGGAAAATCCATTCCAAACATTTGGTCAATTGGTGGATTTTCGCTTTCAGAGAATTCAGCTTATGCATGTGAACCATTTGTAACAACAGAACAAGGCGGAGGATTTGTTAGAAATGGCCAAATAAAAAATATCTTTGCAATAAATTCAAGAAAAAAAACAAAAGAACCCGAAGCAGATAGATTACTTGATTTTATCTGGGATAATTTTAACATGTTACCATTTGCGTTAAGATGGATTACAAAAGAATGGGAAGAAAAGAAAGCAAGAGAATTGCTGGAAATTTTGATAAAGAAGAAAACAATACAGGCATATCCTATACTTATTGAAGTAAATGAGCAAAGAGTAGCCCAAGCAGAGCATACATTCATTCCAAATGAAAACGGAGTGATTGTAACAACTAGGGCTCTATAAAAAATTTAAAAATTATTATTCTAGAGTTTCACCAAATATTTTTTCAATACTTGTCATTCCATCACAAGAGGTACATTTTGAGGACTCAGTAAATAAAACATCACCTTCTGTAAATTTTCTTTTTCTTAGCATCTCACATTTTTTGCATTTTTCAATAGTATATGCAGTAATAATTTTTTTCTTTGAGAACATCATTGAGGTACTCCAGCAGTATTACCTACACCAATTATCAAAACAGTTTGGCCTTGTTTGGTGTTTTCTTGAATCATTTCATAGACTTGAAAACGTACATCATCTGCCTGATCAGCAATTTCTTTGCTCATCAAAGTTATTGCTTCTTTGACTGTTTGTTTTACTACAATAGAAAAAACAGGGATTTTATTGTTAGTTGCAATTGCTTCAATTTGAAATCGTTCAGTTCCAATTCCACCAATAGCTGCACCAAAACCTTGAGAAATGGATGCAGAATCCTCGCCTTCCATTTTTAATGCAGCATCAATCATAATTATTGCATCAAGTTTGGTATCAGATACAATTGTTTCTAATGCATCAGCAGGCCTTCCAACAGTAGAACCGGGGCCTTCTGCTTTTAAAAGAAATAACTTTCTATCCTCAAATTCAGTTTTTGCAAGAACGGTTTGAAATGCAATAGTTTCTTTTTGACTATCTAACATCATTTTTCCCACAACCATTGGACCAATTCCATCTCCAACAGGCTGTCCTGCTTTAAATGCCGGAATCGCTTCTTTCATTGCCTCTGCTTGCTCCATTATAAAAGGAAGAAGCATTTGGAGAGGTAAAATTAGGGGATAGTTGTTTTGTTTTTTTGCAGTCAAATACATATGATTAACTATTTTGTAAATCATTTGTAATGTAGAAGCAATTTCAAGCAAAGTCTGTACTTTGGCTAATTCTAAATCACTAATTTCCGGAGAAAGTAATTTCACATGTTCTCTAGTATAATCTTCCCTTGATCTTACAGTATGTCTTACTTTGTCAACTATACCATTAGGATCCATATCGACTGGCATAATTGTAAAATAATCTAAAAATCGGTCAATTTTTTTTACAAAATTGTCTTTGTACTTTAAATTGTTTTTTACATAATCAATTAGTTCACTTCTTGATTCTTCTTTAAAACTATCAAGTTTTTTGATTCCTTTTTTGATTTCACTAGAAGTAATGTAAAGTTGAATTCGTTGTCCATAAAACACAAAGAGGATTATCGGAATTATCCAAATTGCCATCATCACAGGATTTGTGTCATCACTCATTGCAAATAGCTGATCAAAATCAAAATTTGTAAAATTCACTAGACTAGCACTTGTCAGTTCTAAATTAAATCATTCGTCCTAGTCTTCAAAAACTAAAATTTATGCCAAAAGTTACAAAAAATCATAGCAAAGTGCAAAATAATGGCGAGTGCTTTTATTGTAGTTCAAATACAAAATAGCCGAATATGCCACAAACAAAGCCTATCGTTAGTGTGGAAAATGTGGTGGCCTCAGCAGATGTATTCCAAAAGATAGATTTGAATGAAATCACTAGAACATTTCCAGGTGTAGAATATCATCCTGATCAATTTCCAGGTCTAGTTTTTAGATTAAAGGTCCCAAAAACTGCAACACTAATTTTCACATCAGGTAAAATGGTATGTACTGGTTCAAAATCTGAAGATATGGCAAGAAAGGCAGTAAAAACAGTTGTTCAAAAACTTCGAAAAGGGGGAATTAAAGTAAAAAAAGATGCCACAGTAACAATTCAAAATATGGTAGCTTCAATTAATCTAGGTGGAAAAATCCATTTAGAACAAGCAGCCAGAACATTACCACGAAGTATGTACGAACCAGAACAATTTCCAGGGCTTATTCATAGAATGCTAGACCCAAAGACAGTCATTTTGTTATTTTCCTCAGGAAAACTTGTCTGTACGGGAGCTAAAAAAGAAGAAGATGTGTATAGATCTGTTAACAACTTGCATGCATTACTAGAAGAAAAAGACCTGATGATGTATGATTGATCATAAATCAAAAATTAAATTAATTATTTAATAGGACTTCCTAAAGGAACATCTTCGTTTACTGTTAACCAGAATGGTTTATCATCAACATCAGCTGCCAACAGCATTGCGTTTGATTCAACTCCCGCCATCTTTTTTGGTTCCAAATTCGCAATGACAATAACTGTTTTTCCTACAATATCTTCTGGTTTATAATATTGTGCACCCCCAATTATCACATCACGTTGATCATCATTTCCCAAATCAATTCTTCCTTTGATTATTCTAGATTTTCCTTCAATTGGTTCAGTTTTAATGATTTTGGCAACTCTAATGTCTAATTTTGCAAAATCATCATAGGATACATTTGACATAACAATCCATAAGTTTTCCTGTTAAAATAAATTTCGGATTTATTGTAACTCTTTTTTGTCTAATCCACTGGTTTCAATTTCATATCTTAAAGCAGCAGGGAGTTCCAAGTATTTTTTGTCAACTAGTATGATAATTTGATCCTCTGGAACACTGACTTTTGTTAATAATTTACCACGTTGATGAGCGTATGCATTTTTCCAAAAACTTGCACCATCAAGAGTTTCAATTTTTGGCATATATTTTGAAGGTTTCATTTTCTTTTAAATTTTAAATGACTGTGACGGAAGAGTGGTAAAGCCCATTGGAACTGGAGTTAATGTTCCGGATTTTAGGGTTTACCCATCACAGTCTATTTGAGTAGATGAGGAATCTAATATATTTAATGCGGAACGAGTGGTTGTAGAACATGGCAATAATTGAGGTTGAAATAGAAATTAATGCTACAGTTGACAAAGTATGGGATGTTATTTCAGACATTGATAACGAACCAAAATTTTGGAAAGGGACAAAAGAAATCAAAAACATATCAAAAGATGGAAACACAGTCAATAGAGAAATTACAATAGCATTTAGAGATCAAAAATGTCTACAAGAAGTAAAACTTAAACCTAAAGAAAAGATTGAAGCCAAATTCACAAAAGGTATCATAAATGGTGAAAAAATCATCTCTCTTATTCCTAAAGATGAAAAAACCATACTTCACACAATATGGGACATAAAACTAACAGGAATGATGGGGATGTTTACAGGAATGATTAAAAAACACATCAAAAGTGGTACTGAGCAAGCATTGCAAAGTATCAAAGAAGAAATCGAGAGATAGATTCATGGAATTAATTTTTGATATTTTTAACTATTCACTAACTGTAATTCTAATAGGAGTTTGTGGAGCTTGGATGTTTCTTATCAAATCAATGATTGATTCATTTAGATTAACACCATATCTTGATAAATTTGAGAATACCTCAGAATCAACTCCCAAAGTTTCAATAATTCTTCCAGCAAGAAATGAAGAAGATTTTATTGGTAAATGTTTGGACTCGTTAATTGATCAAGATTACAAAAATTATGAAATTATAGTTATTGATGATTCATCAGAAGACTCAACAGGAGAAATAATTTCAGAATATTCAAAAAAACACTCTAAAATAATTCCAGTTTCGGCAAGACCAAAACCAGAAGGATGGATGGGCAAAAACTGGGCATGTATGGAAGGATATAGAAAAGCAACAGGTGAACTATTGTTATTTACTGATGCAGATACAAATCATTCTAAAAATGTGATATCACTTGCAGTAGCACACTTACTTTCCTTTAATTTAGATGCATTATCTGTAATTCCAAAAATGATAACATTTGATTTTTGGACAAAGATTACACTTCCAATGATTTCTACATTTTTGCATACTAGATTTTCAGCACTAAATGTGAATAATCCTGCAAAAAAAACGGGTTATTTTTTTGGAAGTTTTTTCATTTTGAAAAAAAAGACATACGAAGAAGTTGGCATGCATGAAGGAGTAAAACAGGAAATTATCGAAGATGGGGCGCTTGGAAAAAAAGTAAAAGAATCAGGATACAAAATGAGAATGGTTAGAGGAGAACATCTAATTGATGCTGTTTGGGCTCGAAACAAAAGTACTTTGTGGAATGCTCTAAAAAGACTAATGATTCCATTATACCTGCAAAGTGGAAAAATTGCAATTGGGATTTTCTTTGCAGTATTATTTTTGTTATTTGTGCCATTTCCAGTATTTGTAGTATCTGCTTTATTACCAGTAGAAGAACCATCTGCAAAGATACTTTGCATTACATCAGCTATTGCTTCAATTCTAATTTACATAGGTGCAGTAATAGAGACAAAAGTTGGACTTGAATTAAGATTCATTCATGCATTATTTGCTCCATTAGGAAGTCTAGTAGTAGTTTTAGGATTTTTGACGGGACTGCTTCAAGCAAAAAGAACACACTCTATCACATGGAGAGGTAGAAGATATTCAATGAAAGACCATACTCAAAATTCAATTAGTGTATAGTAAGCCTTTTAGATACAAAATAGAAAAGAAAAAATCTCATGGATAAGTCAAGTGTACTTGTAGGTGGAGTTATTGGAGCAATTATGGTTGCTGTCATGTTTACAGTACTGTTTGTTTCACCTCCTGAATCAATAAAACCCGAAATTGTAGTAAGTAATGGTCACACCACAAGTACAGTTGGAGAGATAACTCCACTTTATTCAAAGAGTTTATCATTAATTGAGATTTTTGAAAAATCTGAGTCAGGAGTAGTAAGAGTTAACGTACAAAGAAGTGAAACAACAGATAGAGTAGGAGGGTTAGGTTCAGGTTTTGTTTTTGATAAAAAAGGACACGTAATTACAAATGCTCATGTTGTTGATGATGCAAAAAAGGTTGTAGTTACATTTCTTGATGGTAGATCATATAATGCAGAAATTATTGGAACAGATGAATTTACAGACCTTGCAGTAATCAAAGTCAGTGCAGACTTGGCACTATTGCATCCATTAGCACTTGGGGATTCATCTAATCTCAAAGTAGGAGAACCAATAGCTGCAATTGGAAACCCATTTGGATTATCAGGCTCCATGACTTCAGGAATAGTAAGTCAATTAGGAAGATTACTTCCATCAGGTTCAGGATATTCTATTCCAGATGTGATTCAAACTGATGCTGCTATTAATCCTGGAAATTCAGGAGGGCCACTACTTAACATGAGAGGAGAGATAGTCGGCATAAATACTGCAATTCAATCAGCAACAGGTGAATTTACAGGAGTAGGATTTGCAATACCATCACAGACTGTTACCAAAATTATACCAACTCTTATTGAAAATGGAGAATACAAACATCCATGGATTGGCATCTCAGGTCGAGATATCGACCCAGATCTAGCAAAAGTTTTGGGTTTAACTGATGCAGTAGGATTTTTGGTAGTGACAGTTATAGAAAATAGCCCAGCTGATAAAGCAGGAATAATTGGATCTGAAAAAACCATCGAAATGGATGGAATTAATTATCCAATGGGCGGAGACATCATTTTATCAGTAGATGGAATTGAAGTTAGACAGATTGATGATATTTTGATACATCTTCAAAGAGCAAAATCTGTGGGAGATGAGATGATTTTAGAAATTCTAAGAGATAATAGAACAACAGACATTACAATTGTTCTCCAAGAAAGACCAAATGGAAATTAGTGCAATACAAGCATAAATACTTCTAGTCAAGAATTCTTCTGTTGAACAAGCTTGTGTTAAACTCTGAGAGCTTAAACAATGTTTTAGAAAACAAAGTAATTTCTCGTCAAGATATTATAGAAATTTATCAAAATGCAATAGAAGATTATACTGAGCTTTTTTCAGCTGCACAGAATTTAAGAAAAAAATTCAAGAACGAGACAGTTACATTTTCAAAAAAAGCATTTTTTAACATAGTAAATCTCTGCAAAGATACTTGTTCTTATTGCACATACAAAGCAGAACCTAAAGAAGAAAAACTATCTTTGATGTCAAAACAACAAATACTAGAACTATTACAACTTGCAAAAAAATACAGATGTGTAGAAGCACTTTTTGTTACAGGTGAACAACCAGAACAAAAATATCCAGAAGCACGAGATTGGCTTAAAAAAAATGGATTCAAATCAACTGCTGAATATCTCATTCATTCATCAGAACTGGCATTAGAGTTAGGATTATTCCCACATACAAACGCAGGGAATCTAAATTTTGAGGAGATGAAGGAGTTAAAGAAAACAAATGTGTCAATGGGCATAATGCTTGAAAATGTTAGTGAGAGATTAACAGAAAAAGGAATGCCGCACTATTTGGCGGCAAGTAAAAGACCAAAAGCAAGATTAGAAGTATTAGAAAATTCTGGAAAATTAGGAATTCCAATGACAACAGGAATTCTTGTGGGAATTGGGGAAACAATAGAAGAGGTAATTGATTCAATTTTAGCAATAAAACAATTACATCAAAAATATGGAAATATTCAAGAAGTGATTTTGCAAAATTTCCAACCAAAACCAGATACAATAATGAAGAATGCCCCATCAGCTGATGAAAACTATTTCAAAACAATTGTTGCATTATCAAGAATCATCATGCCGGAAATGAACATACAAATTCCACCAAATCTATCCCCAAAATCATATCAGAGTTTCTTATCAGTTGGAATAAATGATTGGGGAGGGATATCACCACTTACTCCAGATTTTGTTAATCCAGAATTTGCCTGGCCAGAACTTGACAAGGTAGATGAAAATTCAAAAAATGCAGGATTTGAATTAAAATGCAGATTCCCAATATATCCGGAGTTCTTTTCTTTTGTGAGTAAAGAGTTAAGAGAAAAGATATCAGTTATTGAGAATGAGGAAGGATTAGTAAAAGAGGAGTATTGGAGATGACAAACAACATAGATTCACTTTTTAAAAATGCTGATCCAATAGTATCAGAAATCCTAAACAATGCATTATCAGATAAGGAGATTTCTGTAAAAGATAGTTTAGCATTATACAATACACGTGAGATTGATTTTCATCTAGTAGGACTTGTTGCAGATGAAATCAGACGTAGAAGAGTAGGAGATATTGTATCATATGTAGTTAACAGAAATATCAATTTCACAAATGTATGCATCAAACAATGTGGTTTTTGTGCATTTAGTAGAGATTTTCGAGAAGAGGAAGGATATTTTTTACCAACTGAAGAAATTGTACGAAGAGCAAAAGAGGCGCATCAATTAGGGGCAACTGAAGTTTGTGTTCAGGCAGGTCTTCCACCAGACATGAAAGGGGATTTGTATGAAAACATATGTCGCGAGATCAAAAAAGAGATTCCAGACATTCACATTCATGGGTTTTCACCTGAAGAGATTCTATACGGAGCAACAAGATCAGAGATATCAATTGAAGAATTTCTAAAAAGAATGAAAGAAGCAGGAGTAGATACACTTCCAGGAACATCTGCTGAAATTCTTAATCAAAAACTAAGAGACAAAATTTCTCCAGGTAGAATTAGTGTAAAAGAATGGGAGAACGTAATCAAAACTGCACACAAAATGGGAATAAACACAACATCAACTATGATGTTTGGTCACCTAGAAACATTAGAAGATAGAGTGATGCATATTGCAAAACTAAGAAAAATTCAAAAAGAGACAGGCGGGTTTACAGAATTTGTTCCTCTAAATTTCATACCTGCTGAAGCACCAATGTACAAGCATCAATTACATGAAGGAATTAGACAAGGTGCAAGTGGAAATGATGTTTTACTTACACATGCTATTGCAAGAATTATGTTAAACAATTCCATTAATAATATTCAAATGTCATGGGTAAAAGAAGGTCAAAAAATGTCTCAATTATTACTTATGTGGGGAGCAAATGATTTTGGAGGTACACTGATCAATGAAAGCATATCAACATCTGCAGGTTCAGAGCATGGTCAGCTATTAAGACCAAAAGAAATAAGGAGAATGATAAAAGAAATTGGAAGAATTCCAGCAGAAAGAGATACTAATTACAAGATTCTAAGAAAGTTTGATGATGGAAACGAAGTTGAAGGTGATCTTGATAAAGTTACAGATATTTCTCAATTTGGTTCGTATGTAGAATTAATTAAAATTAATAAATTTAATTATAAAAATCCAAGGAGAAAGTAATTGTCTGCCTTAGATAAGGCATTAAATCATTCAAAGAACATAGGAATCAATGAATGTGAAATAGTTATTGTAAAAAAGAAAACAACTACTGTAAGAATCACAGACTCAGAGATTATGGAAATCAAAGAAAACTTTGATAAAAATTATGGCATAAGATTAATTCATGACAAAAAAATTGCATCAATTCAAACAACGGACCAACAAGAAATAGAAAAGGCAATTGATAATGCATTTAAAACATCATCAAAACTTAAGGCAAGAGATTTTTGGGGGGGATTGCCATATGGTGTGGCTCTCAAGCAACTTGATGGCACATTTGATGAAAAACTAGAGAAGATTTCAGGTGCAGAAGTAATGGATATCGTACAAAATATGATAAATTCAGCAAATAATGATAAGGTAAATACGATTACAGGATCATTAAACATAGTTTCAGAGAATTTTGAGATAGCAAATTCTAATGGATTAAATCTAAATGATAATGGCACATACATTTCAGGAATTATTAATGCAGAATCAGAATATGGAACATTACCAGTATCAGGAATAGGACACGCAAGTGGTAGAACTTTATCCAATTTTTCTGCAGAACAAGTAGGAAATGATGCAAAAATTATGTGTATAGAATCAATAAATCCACAAAAAATTAATTCAGATGTGTATTCTATAATTTTTGAACCATATTCAGTTGGAGAGTTATTAGCATTTGTTGTTGCGGCTAATTTTAATTTTAAAACAGTTAAAGAAAAGAGAAGTTGTTTTTCAAATAGTTTTGAAAAAGAAATAGGTGTAGAACAACTTGGTTTAATTGATGATCCACATATTCCAGAAGGCATTGGAACAAAGTTTGCAGATGATGAAGGGGTAGAAACTCAGAGGAATAATTTAATAGAGAAGGGAATTTTCAAAAATACTTTTTCAAATCTTTTTGATAGTTACAAAGAAGGAACTAAATCAACAGGTAACGGAGCAAGATTAGATTCATCTTTGGGAAGAAGTTCTGAGCCAATTCCAATTTCTGCACCTCACAATCTTAAAATAAATCCAGGAGATATCTCACAAGAAGATATGATCAAAGATACAAAACATGGATTGTTAGTAGGAAGATTGTGGTATACTTATGCAGTAAACCCAATTCAGGGGGATTTTTCATGTACAGCAAGAAGCGGAATAAGAATTATTGAAAATGGGGAGATAAAGGGACCTGGAAAATCAGTAAGAATAATTCACAACCTTCCAACCATGTTAAAAAATATTTCAGACATTGGAAACAATCAAAAAAATGTAATCCAATGGGCATCATTTCCATCCATCACACCATCAATTAAGGCTGAAAATATTACAGTAAGTTCTATCTAAATGCCAAATTCAGGCACAAATTACTTGAAAAATGTGACTATCAGATATACAACATAGCCAATAGCCAAACAGACCCCCATGGCTCTATTAATAATTCCAGTTTTAAGGGCAATTAGTAATGAGAGACTAAAGATGATCATTATTGCATAATCAACATAAGCATCAGATGTAATTACTACACCTCCAAGTGCAGCACCAACACCCATTATCATCAAAATATTATAGATGTTACTTCCAATAATATTTCCAACACCAATATCTACATGACCTTTCCTAATTGCAATTACAGATGTTATTAATTCTGGAAGAGATGTTCCAATTGCAATTACTGTCAAGCCAATAATTTTTTCTGATAATCCAAATTCTTTTGCTAAAATTACAGCATTATCAACTGTAAGAATTGCACCAATATACAAAAGTATGATTCCCAGTCCAATTAATCCTGCAGATTTTAGATATATGTTATTTTTACTTTGTTCAGTATTCTCTTTGTTTTTTTCTCTTTGTTTCATTGCATCTTTAAATGTATAAAATCCAAAAATTCCCAATCCAACAAGTAATAGTACTCCATCATATTGAGAAATTTCGCCATCAAATGAAAGTAAGACAAGTAAAAATGAGACCCCTAACATTATTGGGATTTCTTTTCGTAATGCAGATTTTCTTACTGTAAGAGGAGTAAGAATTGCAGCTATACCAATTACCATTCCAACATTTGCAATATTGCTTCCAACAATATTTCCTAAAATAATTGCACTGTGCTCTCCAGCTGCAGCAATACTAGCAGCAAGTTCAGGAGTTGAAGTACCATATGCTACAATAGTCATTCCGATTACAAGATTGCTTATTCGGAATTTTTTTGCAATAGCAACACCACCGCTAACTAACCAATTGCCACCAAAGCATAGCATCACTAATCCAACTATAGTTAGTACTGTACTTACTACAATTTCCACAAAGAACTTTTAGATTTTGATTGTTTAAAGGAGATGATTAACTATAATTTCACAAAAAAACTCAATCTGTCGTAAGGTAGAATTTCATAAAATACTAACAATCATGAAATCAAGTGTAAAAAAACCAGCTAGAGAGATCAACAATGCTCAAGTTAAAGACTAATAAGGTAATGTACCGTACTATACAGTATGATGCGAGCAAGACTGACATATGTACCACTAGAAGTGGCAGATCAATTCGGGGATTTTATCATAGAAAGAGCCGAAGAGATTCTTGGTGCAGTAAAGGCAAGGACAAGAGATTACAGTACATTATCACTGTTAAAATTATTGTATCAACTTAGAGGTAATCCTATGACGTTTTCAGATTTGTATTCAAAGTCAAAGATCAGAATGAAAAAGTCATTTCTAAATTATTTACACTTGTGCGTAGATTACAACTTTATCAAAAAAGAACCAAAGGGATCAAATGTAATCTATACAATTACAGACAAAGGACGAATCATGTTGAATCTCTTTATGCAGAAAGGTAATTAGACAGAAAAAATTGACGTAAACCGTGCAAAAAGAATTTCCTGAAGCTGAAGTCTTTGAGATAAAAAAAGTAGAATTAAAGAGTCCGATAATTTTTGCAGGTTTTGTGGGAGCAGGTCTTGTAGGTCCTGTTGCAATAAATCACATTATTGAGGAATTAAAAATGGAGGAGATTGCACTGATGAGATCAAAATATCTTCCACCATCAACAGTTTTCATGAGAGGTAGATTGCGTCATCCATTTAGATTTTATGCAAATCCAGAGGGGACAATCTGTGCAATAATTTGTGAGATAACATTGAAAATGGAAGGACTTTACTCACTTGTAGCATCAATTTTAGATTGGGCAGAACAAAAAGGATCCAAAGAGATTGTAATTCTAGATGGAGTTGCAAGTACTGAACATGATGATAAAGCATATTGTGCAGCTGAAGAAGACTTGGTAAGAACAATGGCAGATAAAGATATCAATATAATTCCTCAAGGATTCATCACAGGAATTCCCGGAGGAATATTAAATGAATGTCTGGTAAGAGAGATTCAGGGTTTGACTCTATTGGCAAAAGCAAACAAAGTAGCACCAGATTCTGCAGCTGCTGTAACTCTAATTGAGGCATTAAATCGATTCTATGAAATGAATATAGACACAACAAGGCTTAAAGAAAGCAAAGAGAGAATCGGCTCAGAATTCAGTGAATTATCTCAAAAATATGTAGAACATAGAGAAGAGACATCTGGAATGTATATGTGATCTAAACAACAGGCAAATTCTTTTATTCACAGCGCATACGCATCAAACTATGACTCTAACCTACAAAAAAGCAGGCGTAGATATTTCTAAAATTAAGCAAAGTCAGGCAGTAATTGGCAAATTAATTGCATCAACTCACAAACTTCAGAAAAAAGCAAAGATAGCACATGGATTCGGGCATTATGCAGGAATTGTAGAAATTCCAGGTGGGAAACTTTTAGCCACACATACAGATGGTGTCGGAACTAAAGTAGTAATTGCAAATATGATGAAAAAATACGATACAATAGGAATTGATTGTATTGCAATGAATGTTAATGACATAATCTGTATTGGTGCAACACCAATCTCATTTGTAGATTATATTGCTGCAAATAAAAATGATGAAAAATTATTTAAAAAAATTGTAGAAGGATTAGTAAAAGGTGCAAAGAAAGCATCAGTACCTATTGTTGGAGGAGAGACTGCAATTATGCCAGATTTATTTGCAGGTAAAGGATTTTCATTTGATTTAGCTGGAATGATAGTTGGATTAGTAGAAAAAAAAGACCTAGTTCTTGGAAATAAAATAAAATCAGGAGATATAATTATTGGTGCAAATAGTACTGGCATTCATTCAAATGGATACTCACTTGCAAGAAAAGCACTTCTAACAAAATATTCAATCAAAGACAAAGTCAAAGGAGTAGGAAGAATAGGAGATGCGTTGCTAAAACCTACTGAGATCTATACAAATCCAGTTCTAGAGATTATTCAAAAATGTAAAGTAAATGGTCTTGCTCACATAACAGGAGGCGCATTTACCAAACTATTGCGTCTCAAAAAGATAGGCTATGATATAGACTCATTACCAAAAATTCCACCAATCATGGGATTAGTAAAAGAACAAGGAGTAAAATCAGAAGAGATGTACAAGACATTTAACATGGGAGTGGGATTCTGTGTGATTGCACCAAAAGATCAGGTAACAAAAATTAAATCAATATTCAAAAAACATAAAATTTCAAGTCAAGAGATAGGGAAGGTAATTTCCAAGAAAGGGGTTTTTGTAAACTCTAAAAAAATTGCTTAGTTTCGCTAAATGTTCTGAATGTAAAATAAGAGAAAAAGGATAAGGATTGTGAGTTTAACTCATTTGGATTCAGATATTGTTTTTGGGATTAATTTGGGAGTAAACCCTTTTCTTTGTCCAAAATTTAACCCCAAGCTAAGATCTCATAAGGTTATTTGAACTGTTTAATCAAACATCAATTAGTAAGACTGGACATAGCCCAATTTCAATAATTTTTCTTGAAACACTACCAAGGGACAAAAGCCTCTGTATTCCAGATAGTTTTCTTCTTTTTGCCATAACAATAAGATCAAAATCATGATTTTTAACATACCTTGTTATTACTTCATCAGCATATCCAGTTACAACTTCGTACCGGATATTGATATTTTGTAATTTATAATGCTCAACTTTTTTATCCATTTCTTTTTCGCTATTGATTACAGATTGTTTTGCAGCTTTTTGAAACTCCCTTGCTAATGCCTTACTTTCCGTTCCAGATAATGCAAACGTTGGAGGTTTTTGTAACGCCTCAACTACATGTAAAATCAAAATTTCAGACGAATCAAATTTTGCTATATGTACTGCGTGTTTGAGTGCCTTATCACCTACAGGAGTACCTGCATGAGGCACTAGGATTTTTTTGTACATAATTTACTATGATTATAGTTATGGCATATAATATTATATTCCATATGTAGACACAAGAAAATAGATGGTAGTAGAAACAAATTTCATTCAGATAATCATTGGAGTAGGGATTTTACTCTTTGCTGCAAAACTTATGGCAGAGTTCTTCTTGAGATTAAAGCTTCCAATAGTATTAGGAGAGCTTTTAGCTGGAATGATCATTGGCCCATTTGCACTGGGATCTCTTCTTGTGTTAAATGGAGAACCACTTCTTACAATTGGTAGTGAAATTAGAGTTCTTGGAGAAATTGGAGCTATTGTAATTTTATTTGTAGCAGGACTTGAGATGACACCGAGAGAATTCTTGCGAGGTGGAAAGGCATCATTTACAGTCGGAACATTTGGGGTGATAATTCCATTTTTTGCAGGATTAATTGTATTCCAAATGTTTGGTTTTGATGCATTGCAATCAATGATGATTGCAACTGCCCTGACAGCTACAAGTATTGCAATCTCAGTTCAAGTGTTAAGTGAATTTGGAAAACTCAAAACTCCTGAAGCTCGATTAATTATAGGAGCTGCAGTAGTTGATGATATTCTTGCAATTGCAGTTCTTTCTGTGGTATCATCACTTGCAACAGGAGAAGGTGGAATAGATCAACTCGACATTATGGACGTACCAATCACAATACTAAAGGTATTAGGATTCTTTGCAGTCATGTTAATTGTATCAGTAGTAGTCATACCAAAAATTGTTACACCCAGATTTTGGAAAGCTAAAGGAAGTATAGAAGGTATTGCGACTGCTTCATTTTTTGGAGCTGCTGCGTTAGCTGGCAGCATAGGTCTGTCTCCGATTGTAGGTGCATTTGCAGTTGGCATGGCACTATCTACATCTAAAGTACTTGAGAAAATTGAACATTATGCCAGTAGGATTGGATTAGTTTTTGCGCCATTATTCTTTGCAATAATTGGCGCTCAAGTAGACTTTAGAGCAATCAATCTTGAAATCCTCATGTTAAGTGGAATAATAATAGTAATTGCAGTAGTAACAAAATACCTTGGTTGTGGATTACCTGCGTGGATGTTACTAAAAAACAAGAGTCAAGGAATGCGAGTAGGAATAGGTATGATTTCTAGAGGGGAAGTTGGGTTAATTGTTGCAGGAGTTGGAATTTCATCAGGAGTTCTAACTAGTGATGTATATTCTACAATTGTAATCATGGTAGTTGTTACTACAATTATCACACCAATCTGGTTGAAGATTGAATATCGTAAGGAGAAAAAAGGAGAAGCAGATAATTCTGTTCAAAAAGATAATTCAGATAATGATAATTCAGAGGATGTTCAGAGTAGTAAAATGAACAAAAAAGTGGCCAAGATATTCGATGTTTTAGGTATAGAGAAATAATTTAAATTGTTGCAAAACCATCAAAAACTCACAATAGCAGGCGGCATTCTTCTCGTTATTACTTATCTTATTTTTAATTATCATGAAGTCCATCCTGGAATTGAATTCAACTATGCATATATTTCAGGAATTGTTATGATTATTGCATTTATGGTAAGTTTTGGTTTGTTTTACAAAGATAGATTCAAATCAAAAAATGAATAATTGTTTATTGTTGAATTGGAACTTAATGTTAAATGTCATGGTTTGTCAAATGTTTAGAATCTAATTTATACTCAAAATGCAATCCATAAGTTTTAAATTATACAAAAAAATAGAAATGACAAGACTTGTCAACAGAAACAAACAATGATTCATTCAAAACCAACATGTTGGCAGAGATCAAAAGAATTCAAAGTGAATTAAACGAATTAAAAATTATTAAAAAAAATATTGTAAAAAAATCATCTAAAAGAAAACCAGCTAGGAAGAGGGCAGCTAAAAAGAAAGTAGTAAAGAGAAAACCAGCTAGGAAGAGGGCAGCTAAAAAGAAAGTAGTAAA